>JAEUAF010000829.1 GCA_019695485.1 Sorangium sp. | reverse complement strand
TGCGACGAGCGACGTCGTCCGCGGTCAGGCCCTGGGCTTTGCCGGTCAGAGCGAGGGCCGAATCGGCTGTTTCGGAGCGCGCAGCGCGCGTCGCCAGGCCCAGCGCGAGAACACACGTCAGCTGGCGAACCAATTTGGATCGAGACATGAAAAGACTCCTTGTTTTCTTGAAGAGCGCTATTCGGCGGGCGTGGCCAGCGGGGCGAGTTCACTGTGCGGCGGCGCTGCATCAGGCTCGGCTTCTGCTGAGCTCCAGTGCACAAGTTTGAGATCGTGCACGAAGATGGCGTAGATGATCGGAACCAGAACCAGCGTGATCACGGTGGCAAAACTCAAGCCGCCAATCTGAACCCAGCACAATGGCTCCCACAGCGGTCCGCCGTGCATGGCCAGCGGCACTAGACCGAGCACGGTGGCGCCGACCGTGACCAGCACCGGGCGCAAGCGCTGCACACCGGCATCGATCAGGGCCAGTTCGAACGACTCGCCCTCGGCGTGTCGCTCCTCGATGAAGTCGAAGAGCACGATCACGTGACTGACGATCACGCCGATCAAGCTGATGATGCCGAGAAAGGCCATGAAGCCGAACGCTGCGCCGGCGACACGCAAGCTGAGCAGGGCGGCCACGATCCCGAACGGAATCGCCGCGAAGACGATCAGCGGTTTAAAGGCGTTCCGGAACTGAACCACGAGCGCCAGGAAGATCGCGCACACCGAGATCACGAGCACCACCACGAGCTCCTTGAAGGACTTGGCTTGTTCCTCGTCTTCACCACCGACTTGCAGGCTGTAGCCGGGCGGCAGCTCGCTTCGGATCTTCTCGAGCCCGGGCAAGATCTGCTGCAAGACCTCGCTGGCCAGCGTGCCGTGGACTGGGAACGCGCCGATGGTGATGGTTCGAACGTGATTGCGGCGCAGAATCTTGGCGGTCGCGCCGTTGAAATCGAGCTCCGAGATCTGGCGGAGCGGCACGCGCAGGTTCGGGTCGTGCGAGCCATAGACGTACAGGTTGCCGACGTCGGACAGGCGCTGCCGTTCGCTCGCGCGCAGCCGCGCCACGATCGGCAACTGATGGTCCCCTTCCTGCAGCGCCCCGACTTTGGAGCCATTCAAGGCGATCGCCGCCGAGTTGGCGACGTCCTGATGCGTGACGCCGGCGGCACTCGCGCGATCGGCGTCGACCTTGAGTTCCACGCTGAAGTTGTCGGTGCCCCAGGTGTCGCGCACGCGCTCGGCGTTCGGTTGACGTCGCAGCAGCGCCTCGACCTCGGCCGCCGCGGCGCGCAGCACGCTCGGATCTTCGCCGGCCACGCGGATCGACACCGGAATGCCGACGGCTGGGCCACTCTCGATCTCGCGAACGTCCACGCGCGCCCCGGCGATGCGCGCGGCGAGGGCCCTCTGCAACGGCTCGATCACGCTCTCGGTGTGATGCTTGTCGGTGAGCCGAACGATGACCTGCGCGTAGTTCGACTGGCGTTGTTCCGGGCTGATGCTGAACCAGAAGCGCGGGCCACCTCCGCCAACGAAGCTAGTGACCGACTCGAGACCGTACGGGCTAGCGACCTGTTTGACGACATCTTCGACTTCGACCGCCTTTTCCTGCGTGGCGCTGACCGGCGAATCCTCGGGCAGCCACACGTCCACGTAAGCGATGTAATTGAGGTCCTTGGGGAAGAAGTTCTTCTTCAAATCACGGACCGCAACCAACCCCAGAGCGAACAACAGCACGGCGCTACCGAAGGCGAGCCAGCGGTGCTGAATCGCGAGCCGCACCACGCGCGCGTAGAGCTTCGGGAAGCCATGCTCGCGCCGCTGTTCCGGCGACGGCTCGAGCTTTTCAGGCGCTCGAATCAGGTACATGCCGAGCAGCGGCACGAACGTCATCGAAACCAGCCGCGACGAAACCAAGGCCGCGGTGAGCACCACCGGCAGCGAGAAGATGAAGCGCCCAGTATCACCAGTGAGCGTGAGAAACGGCAGGTAGGCAACGATGTTCGTGAGCGTCGCAAACAGGATCGCCGTGGCGAGCTTGGTCGGCGCCAGCCAGGCCGCGATGCGCCGCGAAAGCCCCTTGCCGACTTCACGCTTGATAGCGTCACCGGCGACCACCGGGTCATCGACCAACAGACCGAGCGAGATGATCAGGGCGCCGATCGAGATCTGCTGGATGTCCATGCCGATCAGGCGCATCATGCCGAAGGTCATGGCGAGCGTGATTGGGATGCTGAGCGCCATTAGCAGAGCCGAGCGCCACTCCCAAAAACCGACGAACGCAACCAGCACGACCAACGCGATTGCCTCGTACAAGCTCGACATGAACAGGCTCACGTTTTCAGCGACCTGCTGCGGCTGGTCGCTCACTCGGTCGATCACCAGATCTTCCGGTAAGAGAGCGCGGGTTTCGGCAATCTTCCGGTTTACCGCCTCGCCAAAGGCGGCAATCTGAAGTCCCGACTTCATGGTCAGAGAGAGCGTCACGGCGCGCGTGCGCTGCCAGGCGCCGGCCCGGTCTTTCCAGGTCGAATACGACAGGTAGCGCGGGCTCTCGTAGGCGCGGCTGATGCTGACCAGGTCGCGCAGGTACACGGGCGCGCCGTTCGCGCTCTTGGTGAGCACGATGCCTCCGATTTCCTGCTCGCTCTTGAGCTCACCATTCGGCGCGATCAGAATGCTCTTGCCCTGCACCTCGACACCACCGCCGCGCGGGCTGATGTTGCGCGCCGCGAGCACGTCGCGGATTTGCGCTGGGTTGATGCCGTAGCTCGCGAGCTTCTCTTGCGAGTAGTCGAGGAAGATGGCGTCGGCCAGCACTCCGGAGCGGCGCACGCCAGCCACTTCCGGCAGGCCTTGCAGCGCCTTCTCGAGCTGCTCGGAATAGCCGTCGAGGTCCCTGTAGCTGTATTTCTCGCCAGCGACGCGAGTGAGCTTGGCCTCGGTATCATTGGGGTCGCGGATCACGGCGAGGCGCCAGATGTCCGGGTGCAGTTCCGCGCGCCGCAGCCGCTCGCTCAAGAACTCCCGAGCATTGGCCAGGATCTTCTCGTCGCTCGCCCGAGTTTGGGTGTCGATGCCCAGAAATCCCGGGCCCGAGAAGAGCCGCACGTCTTCGGCGCCACGCGAGGCAGCCCAGGCCGCGAGCGCCTGACCGACCTCGGCGAGCTCGCGTTCGTTCGAGGAATACGGGAAGCAGCCGACCAGCGCCGCGCGCTCTCCGGCAGCGCCTTTCAGCGCGTTTTTGCGGGTTTCTCGGATCGCGGCCGCCACCTTTTCGGCGCGCAGCTGCACCTCGACTGCGCTTGCCCGGGGACTCGCGACGGTCAGCATCAGCGCCGACGTGTCACCGAAGTCCTTCATGAATTCCATGCTGGCACCGTCGGGCAGCGTGGTGAGCGACGAGAGCTTCAACCAGATGTCGTCGAATTCCTTGCCGGTCTCGTTGACGGTCTTGTCGAGCAGCATGGTCACGACGGCGACGCCCGCGCGAGTGCTGGAATCGATGCGCTCGATCTTCGAATTTTCGGCGAGCTTGCGCTCCACGACGCGCGTGACTCGCTCCTCGACGTTCTCCGCGCTGGCACCGGGCCAAGTCAGGATCGCCGCGGCCACGCGCACTGGGATCTCGGGATCTTTGCGCTTGGCCATGGTCAGATAGCCGTACACGCCCCAGAGCACGGTGAAGACGAGTACGACCCAGGCCACGTGCGGATTTTCCGTGAAGAAACGCGCCGTATTGTGCGTCTTCGCGATCATTTCTTGGTCGGATTTGTGAGCCATGACACGCCTCAGGGAATGACGGCGGCGTCGCTGCCGTCGCGGAGCAAAGTGGAACCGACGGTCACCACGCGCTGACCCATGCGCAGGCCCGCGCTCACCGTCACTGAATTACCGAGCACCTCGGAGAGACTCACCGACTGCAGATGAGCCTTGCCGCGTGGACCGTCTCCGTCCAAGACGAAGACGGAGAAGCCGCGCGCGTCGCTCGGCGAGCGGACGACCGCCGACAAGGGCACGACCATCGACGCGCTGGCGAGCGCCATTTCCGGCACGCGCACCGCGATCACGGAGCCCGGCCGTAGGCTGCACGCGGGGTTGGGAAGCGTGGCTTCGACCGAAAACACGCGCCCTTTGGAGTCTGCCGCAGGCGCGATGCGTGAGACCGTGGTGTCCAGCGCGTCGTCCGCGCGGACGGAATCGGCGTCGGCACTGACGAAGATTTGCACGGGGCTGCCCACTTGGAGCTTCTCGACCAACGCTTGTGGCACCGCGAAAAGCGCCTTGAGGGTGCGCGTGTCGGCCACCGAAACCACGGGTTGTCCCGGCGCGACCAGGCTGCCGACCTCGACGTCGCGCGAGAGCACGACACCGTTCTGCGCGCGCCCATGGACGGTGTCGTGCTCTCGCTCGAAGTCGAGGTCGTCAGCCTGGTCGCGCCGGG
>JAEUAF010000798.1 GCA_019695485.1 Sorangium sp. | reverse complement strand
CTTCAACGTGAATGTTTACGTGGCGGGGCTGTACGTCGAGACGCGCAGCGCCGACGGTGAGCGCATCGCGACTGCGCAGGAGCTCAAGCGCATGCAACTCGTGCTGCTGCGCGACGTGAGCCGCGCCGAGATGACGGATGCGATTCGCGAGGGCTTCAAGAAAGTGACGGGGGACGGGTTTCCGAAACTCGAGGCGCGCGTCGAGAAGATGAAGGCGTTGATCCCGGAGTTGAAAAAGCGCGATCGCATCGCGTTCACTTATCGACCTGGGAAGGGGCTCGAGATCAGTTCGTCCGGTCGCTCGGGAGTGATTGAAGGCGCGGACTTTGCTCGAGCGCTATTTTTGATTTGGCTCGGCGCGCGGCCGCCCAATGCGGGCTTGAAGCGTGGCCTGCTCGGCGGCGAGTGCAGCGGGTGAAGAGGGGGGCGCCAGCGACGGCTGCGCCCAGCCTAGCTAGCCCGCGCCGCCCGCGCCGCCCGCATCCGGGCCAGCGCCTGAGTCACCCGCGCTCGCTGAATTCCCGCCGCTGCCCGGATTGCCGCCCGGCGCGGCGACCGACGTCGCCCCGCCGAAGCTCGCGCTGCACGGCGTGCTCGACTCCATCTGTTCCTCGGGCGTCACAGGTTCGCTGGCGGCGACGCGCACGTAGAACGACTTTTCGCAGCTGTCGTTGCGCAGCTCGATGAACTCGGCGTCGACGCAGTTGAACATCGCTTCGTTGCCAGCCGCCAGCACTATGTTGCCTGTGCCGTGGCCTCCGAGTGGTCTCTCATCGAACGCGAGCCAAGTCTGCACGATGACTGGCCTGCCGAGCAGATGGTGTCGGAAGGCCAGCACCTCGCCCGGCGGCGCATGTTGAAACGCGCCGTCGAAGGGCGCGCTCTCGTAGACCGTGCGCGCGGGGTTCGTCGTCCCGACCTCGAGGATCGACGGCTTGGTGTAATCGTGGGGTGCAGGGCAGTCGTAGGTACAGCCTGGCGTGGCCCCCACCAGCAACAGCCCTAAGCGAGTGAACGAGAGCGCGCGTGGCCGCGAGGTAGCCGGCAGTCGCGGGCGCGGGGATTGACGCTGGGAACCGTTCGGCATGCGAAGGCCTCACCGAAGCACGCCGCCTCGCCCCGAACAACCGAAAGCGCGGCGGCCGCGCGGAAATGCGTCAGAGCCAGCCCATTATGACGGAGCGGCCCGCGAGCGCTTCGATCACATCCTCTGCGCGCGCGATTTCCCGTGCCCGGAACGGGCGCGCCGCGCGACCGAGCTCGAAAACGGCGGTCAGCTCGCCGTACAGAAGCAACGGCACCATGGCCACGCCCCGAACCCCGGGTAGGCAACGTCCGAGGCGACCCAGGAGATAGCGGCTGTTCTCGCCGAATTCCGGCTCGCCAACGATGGTGTGTCCGGCGCGGGCCGCGGCAATCGTGGGATCGTCATCGGCCAGCCGTTCGCCGAGGAGCCGCTCGGTGGCGGCACCGTGGCCGCCCACCAGCACGACTCCGCCGAGGTCGAGGCGAACCCGGTGCACGAGCCCTACTTCGGCGGCGGCTGCCGCGACGGCGGTCGAGAGGGCTAGCAGGAGACCCTGCCCAAACTCAGTCGCGTGTTCCAACACACCGACGGGGTCGACAGATACAGGCCGCCCAGGCCGTAAGGAGCTGCGCGGTACGGGCGCACTCGGTGGAATCGAAGCGCGGATCTCTTGTCCACTCGGTGGTGGCGGTGGCTCGCTGAGGCTGCTTGTCGCGCGGAGCTCGAGGCTCGTGCTGAGCGTGGCGAGGTCTTCAATCGTGCGCTGGCGCCCATCCGCGCTGAGCGCCCCGATATCTTCCAGGCGCCGCCATACGCTCCACGAGTCGTGACGGACGAACGACCCGCGCGGCACCCGACCCTGCGCCACGCTGCGCAGGAGTAGCTCGAAGGTGACAGGGCCGACCGCGACTACACCGTTCGTCACGAACCAGCGGTCTGGCCATTCGTCACCCGTACGGCTTACAGCTAGATGATTCATGGGGTCAGTGTGTGACTAGAGAGCACACTAACATACAGATCCGCACATGCCGCATAAATGGCGACGCAATCTAGGGAGTGCCCAGTTCTGCGCGATCTCGCTCATGTTTCTGGCTGACGACGCGCCCGGCCGAGCGCCGCTCCCATTCCTGGCGCTTGCTCCCGCGCAAGTCGGCGACTACCCGAAACCTATGCTTCCCGCCAAAGTGTGGCTGGTCGGTGCCGGGCCCGGTGACCCCGGGCTGATCACGGTTCGCGGCCTCGAGGCGCTGCGCTCGGCGGAGATCGTGCTGACAGACGCGCTGGCCCATCCGGCTCTGCTCGAAGCTTGCCCCCAGGCTGAAGTTCGCTCGGTCGGAAAGCGCTACGGGGAGGACAGCGCGGTTCAAGACGCGATCAATCGCCAAATGATCGAGCTCGCCAAAGCGGGGCGCCGGGTCGTGCGCCTCAAGGGCGGCGATCCGCTGCTGTTTGCGCGTGGCGGTGAGGAGGCCCAGGCGCTCGTGGAAGCGGGGGTTCCATTCGAAATCGTGCCCGGGATCTCCTCGCCGGTGGCTGCTAGCGCGTATGCGGGCATTCCGCTCACCCATCGCGATCTCTCGAAGAGCGTGACGTTCATCACGGGCAGTGACCGCGCAGGCAAGGAGTGGTCGCCTGAGGCGTGGCGCAAACTGGCGACCGCGACCGACACGATTTGCGTGCTGATGGGCATGCGTCGCCTCGAAGAAATCACGCAGGCGATCCTCGAAGGTGGCCGTGACCCCGCAACGCCCGCTGCCATCGTGCAGTGGGGCACGCGACCCGAGCAACAGGTGGTGAGCGCAGAGCTTCGCACGTTGGCGCAGGTGGCGCGCCATGCAGGCCTCAAGAACCCGGCGATCATCGTGATCGGTGAAGTCGTGCGTTTGCGTGAGAAGCTCGCCTGGTTCGACGTGAAGCCGCTCTTTCACAAGCGGCTCTTCTTGCCGCGTCCCGAGGCTCAGGCACGCGCGAGCGCGCAGGCGATTCGCGAGCGCGGCGCCGAGCCGCTGGTGATGCCGATGATTCGGATTGCTCCGACCAACGATCCGGCGCGAGTCGAGCGCGCGCTCGACGAACTCGGTGGGTACGATTGGCTGCTATTCACGAGCGCGAACGGCGTCGAGCATTTTTTTCGGGCGCTTTCGAAGCGCGGACGTGACGCGCGTGCGCTCGGTCGAGCGCGCGTCGGGGCGATCGGCCCAAAGACGGCGGCCGCTCTCAACCAGGTCGGGATTTTGCCGGACTTGGTGGCGAAGGAGTTCGTCGCTGAAGCGCTGTCAGCCGCGTTGCTCGCGTGTAGCGCTCCGGGCCGGGTCCTTTTGGCGCGGGCGCTAGTCGCCAGGGACACGCTGCCCGAGGCGCTCGCGCGCGCCGGTTTCGCGGTCGACGTCGTACCGGTCTACGAAACTCATCAAGTGGGCGCCGACGCGCGCGAACGCCTGAAACGGTCCATCTTGGACGGAGCGGTCGACGTGGCGCTCTTCACGTCGAGCTCCACCGTCACGGAGACGCTGAGCGCGCTGGGAGCCGAGGCAGTGGAACTGCTGTCGCGTCTCACCGTGAGCAGTATCGGCCCTATCACGAGCCAGACTCTGCGCGATGCGGGCGTGCGCGTGGACGTGACCGCGGATGTGTACACGGTCGAGGGGCTGCTCGACGCGCTCGAACGGCACTTCGCGCGCTGAGCTGCGTCAAATGCGAGCGCGGCGAAGCGCCCATTCGGGTGCTCCGCCGCGCGTTGTGCGTTGGGCTCTGCGCTCGCCCTATTGCGTGTCGATCGGCGTCTCGCAGTTCTTGAGCTTGTTGTCGCGCGGGGAGACGAAGCAGATGTCGTCGCCGTCGCCGCCGTCGATCGTGTTCTTGCCCGTGCCGCCCATCAGAATGTCGCTGTCGGCACCGCCATTCACGATGTCGTCGCCAGCGTCGCCGTAGATCTGGTCGGTGCCGCCCATGCCGTTGAGCGTGTCATTGCCGTCTTTGCCGGAGAGCACGTTGGCTCCTTCGTCGCCGGTCAGCGTGTCGGCGCCGGCGCCGCCGTCGACATCTTCCAGGTTCACGATGGTGTCGTGTTCGCCGGATTCGCCGCTGATGGGCTGGCAGTCGCACTCGGAAGCGTCGCAAGCGTTGAGCGCGCTGGCGCTGCAGAGCGTCACGTTGACTCCGTTATTGCGCTTCGCGTACGAAACCAAATCATCTTCAGGGCCGCCGTTCACGATGTCATCGCCGTCGATGCTCGAGCCCATGTCGATTTCGTCGCTGCCCTCGCCACCGTTGAGCACGTCGTTCATCGCGCCGCCCTGCAAGGTGTCACTGCCGGCGCCGCCGTACACCGTCACCGGCACGTTGCAGCGCATCGAGCTTGGGGCGCCGTTGAAGCTATCGTTGCCTGGTCCGAGGCTCACCACGAGCGATTCCGCTCCCTCGAAGCGCAACGCGGCCTTGCCCGAGCCTACGAAGTCGAGGCTGTTCAGCGTGCACGAGATGTGGTCATCGTCACGCGTGGCGCGGAGCGCGAGGCTGTCATCGCCGTCCCCCAGATCGATTGAGATGGCCGCGGCGGTGGCGGTGAGTGCCCTGCCGAAGTCACCGTCCAGTAGATCGAAGATCACCGTGTCGTCGCCGGAGGTGCCGGTGAGGTTGATGTGATCGATGTCTGCGGCCAGCGCTTCGGTGCCGTCCGGAGCCGTGCAGACGCGACCGTTCGCGCGCAGCGTGCCGCCTAAGGCATCAATCAAAGCGGTGCGCGAGGCGTCATCGATGTTGAGTGTCAAGGTCTTGGTCGCGACGTCGTAGCCACCTTCGCAGCCGGGGGTCGGTTCGAGCGTTAGCCCGTCCAAGTCCACACCCTCGAACTCGGGCGCGGGTGTCGTGGTGCCGTCGCCGACGCCGCCTTGGGGCGTGGTCGTCGCGCCACCTTCGGTGTTCCCGCCGCCGCCACTACCGGTGTCGCTGCCCCCGTTCGAGTTTTCAGCGCCCGCTTCGCTCGGTGTGCCCGCTTCGGAAGTACCCGCGCTGCCTCCGTGGCCACTACCGCCGCCGTCACCACTGCCACAGGCCGAAACCAGTGCGACTGCTTGAACGAGGCCCGCGAGCAGCAACGCGGACCCAAAATTTCTCGCTGAGAGCATTCCCTTGTTCTCCTTGAACCGAAGCGGTTATCCGGCGCCCCCCTTTGCAGAACGCATGCCGAGCGCTGTCGGCAACGGAAAACCAAGGCTTCAAGCGGGATGCTGGCAGGCCGAACGCCAAACTATTGCCGGCATATCCGTCATGGCCTCGTCTCCGCTCAGGCGTCGGAGCCTGGGCTCCGCACGTCCCCCTCCACCCACACGCTGCGACCTTCGAAACGCCCTTCCGACCCCTCACGCAATGCGCGCGGCC
>JAEUAF010000621.1 GCA_019695485.1 Sorangium sp. | reverse complement strand
TGGCCTTGTCAGGCCGCGCGCTGGGGTCGATCTCGTAGAGCTCTTCCCAGAGTTGCTTGAGCAGCGCCTCGGTCGCGCCTTCTTCCTTGCCCTCTCGCTTGTGCTCGGCAGAGAGCCTTGCGATCTCGGCGCGCAGCGCGACGACCACGTCGGAGCCGCGCGTCTTCTTGAGCTCGGTGATGCGGTGCTTGACGAGGTGAAGTAGCGCCTCCACGGCCGACAGCTGCTTGGTCAGCTGATCTTTGCGCCGAGTCCAGCTGTCGACTGCGGAAAGCGCCGTGCTGCGGTCGACGGCACCCCCCGTCGCCACCGTCGCGGCCCATTGGCGAGCGGCGCTGCGGTCAACCTCGGCGAGGGCGAGTCGGATGTCGTGGACCGCTTGCTGCGCGAGCTGTCGGGCCCGGATCGCGTTTCGTACCTCGCCCGTCGTGTCGACGGCAGGCGCAGCCGCACTGCCCGCGGCGCGCGCCGTCGAGGCGCGAACTCGAGCGATCTTCGTCGGCTGTGGTCTGCGACGCAAGTGAGCTCTGATTTTCTTCCTCATGGCTTCAGAAACCCTTTCGTTCATTCGCGTTTGAACCAGTAGCGGCCGCTGATCCGCCCGCCTACCACCTGGATGTTCGTTGCCGGCGCTCGTGCCCTGAGGCGTGCGACGAACTCGAGCCGCGCGGCTTCCGGCAAGCGAAGTCGAACGCAGAAGCCCCCGAATCCCCATGGATTCAGGATTGCCTGCACGTTCACGTAGGGGTGAAGTGGGCGCCGGTTCACGAGCAGTTGCCACTCGATGTCGGGAGTACGCACGTCTGCCGGCTTTTCGAAGAAGGTGTTGGTGAACTGCGAAAAGCATTCGAGGATTCCGCAGTATTGGTGCGGTAGCTCGAAGCGCGCGAGGGTGACCTCGTCGCCTTTCGGCGGCCAGTCTGCAAACCCAGACGCATCGAAGTGCTCGGAGTCGGGGGGATAGCCGCAGTTCGTGCACAGCTGCTTTTCGGTTGCACACTCGACGGCGCTCATCGGTGCCTCCCCAGATTTGGACGCGAGCGTCGACTAGCGGCGGTCGGTGAACCGCTACCGCCAAGCACCTTGTAGCCCTGCAAGGCGACGTAGAGCTTGCCCGTGAAGTTGCCGATTTCAGTGATCTCGAGGCTGATGTTGGAGCGCGGCTCGAACACGATCGCAGGGGAGAAATGGCGAAACGGTCGGTCGCCGTTGGAAACGCCGAGGCCGGCGATGTTCAGGAGCGGTTCGCTCTGAAAGGCGCGCCCGCTGCCTTCGTCGAACAGCGCATACAGGAATTGAACCTCACTGCTCGCCGAGCCGGCGAGTCGAAACAGCCGGCTGAGCGTGCGCTGCTCGAGCGGCGCGTCCTGCAGGGCGAGCTCTGCGACGTCGGGATTGACCTGAATACCGGCGCGCAGGGCGGCCGCCGCGGCGGGCTCGTCGCGCGACAGACCAGGCAGTTTGGCGAACGAGCGCTCGGCCGCCAGCAACACCGCAGAGAGCGGGATCTGACCCAGTCGAGGATTCTCGGTCGCGTCGATCGGCGACAGGATGTCCGCGATGTTCGGACCAAACGTCAAGGCTTGAACCTCGGGCAAGACCCCGTAGCCGATCGAAACGGCGGTGAACGCGGCCTCGATGCTCACGGCGACACTCTTCCGAAGCACTCGGCCGCGACCCTGAAGATCGAATTGAAACTGGTAGTCGAACGGGATCAGCCGCCTGTTCTCGGCGTCCGGCGCGAAAGCGGCGGCGAACGAGGAGCTCATGCTCTGCCTCCGAGGGCCGAGCCCTCCAGCAGTTTGTAGCCCTGCAGAACAACATAGAGCTGACCGCGCCCGAAGTGCTCGTCGATCGTGACACGCAGCGTGGATCGGGGCTTGAATTCGAGCGGCCGTGCAAAGCGCTTGAACGGGCGATCGCCGTCGGCTGCGCCGAGCCCAGCGACATTGTAAATGGCTTGGTTTTGCAGATCGCGCCCGCTCCCACCATCCGCGAGGGTGTAGCGGAAGGACACGTCTTCGGGACGGTTTAGCGTTTCGAACAGCCGCTGCGCAAGCCCCGCCGGTACCCCAGCGTTGAGGGTCCCTCCTCCACTTATTGCGAGGCGTAGAAACCCAGGCTTCAGCCGGAATCCGTCGACGAGCGCGGATACCGGCAACTGATCCAGGGTAAGCTCGCCGAGCTTGACGCTGCTCGCAGTCGGGTCGAGTCGGAGCGGCACCTCTTGCGAGGCCGCTTGTAGTCCGTAGCCAATGCTCGTCGCGAAGAAGCCGCCCTCCACGTTGATGCTGACCTCGTCCTCTAAACGGTTCCCGGGTTGACCGCTGAGGTTGAAGCGCGTCACGTAGTCGAACGGAATGACGCGCGGGTTTCCGGCGACTGGCGCGGGCGTGGGCGGCATCGCGTACGCTGCAGGGGGGCAGGCGGCATTGCCAAGCAGCTTGTAGCCGAAGAGCACGATGAACAAAGTTCCACTGACTTGCTCGGTGCCTTCGATGATTTGAGCGCGCACCGTCGTCCGCGGTTGAAACGTGACCGGCGCCGGCAGCATCCGGAACGGACGCCGACCGCTGGCATCGCCGAGCGAAGCCACGCTGAAGGTGGGCTGGTCCTGAAATTCGCGACCGCTGGCGGTGTCGATCAAGGTGAAGAAGAAGTCGAGCGGCGTGGGAGGGCGGAAGCGCTCGAAGACCGGCGTGCGCCGCAAGTAATCAGCGCTCACCGGGCTCGCAGAGAACGCGCCGCTGAGCTCGACCCCGTTCGGCGTGGGCGAGGTCTCGAAGACCACTGGAAGGTAGCGCGGCCCGACGCGCAAGCCGTCGATCAGCACATCGACGGGGAACGCGCTCAAAGGGATCTTTCCGGGCGCGCTGCCCACTGGAATCACGGCGTCGGAGCTTGGAAAGTCGGCGATGGTTTCGCCGCGCTCCTGCTCGAAGCCGTAGCCGATGCCGAGCGCGACGAACGGACCCTCCGCGCTGATATTGATCACGGACTCGTGCGTCGCCCCTGGGCGCCCGTGGATCGGAAAGCTCACCGCATAGTCGAACGGGACTGCGGCCGAGCCGGAAGCCGGGGCGCCGCGGATGGGCGACGCCCCGAATGGGTGTTGGACTGCTCGTCGTTGCATCGCTTCGTCCTTCGCGCGGCGGAAGACCAGCGCGTCGGGCCGCTCACTGCACCCCACGCGTCATGTAACCATCGAGCACGACCCAGATGTAGAGCGGGCCGTAGATGCGCTGCAGATCCTTCAGCACGTCCGCGTCCGGGATCTTCATCTCTACGCGGAAATTCTGCTGCTTGTCGATGTAGACCGG
>JAEUAF010000617.1 GCA_019695485.1 Sorangium sp. | reverse complement strand
TCGCCCCCGAGCAGGGTGGCGAGCTTGCGCGACAGATAGAGCCCGAGGCCAGTGCCTTCGTAGGTGCGGCGCGCCGAGCCATCGACTTGACGAAATGCCTCGAAAAGCTGCGCTAAGTGCGCCTGCTGAATGCCGGGGCCGGTGTCGATCACATCGACGACTAAGCGTGCCCCTTGACTCGACAGGCAGAGTCTCACCGACCCGCGCTCCGTGAACTTGACGGCGTTGTTCGCGAGATTGATCACCACCTGGAAGAATCGGCTGCGGTCGCCCACCACCACTGCCCCCTGCGAATTGTCCTCGATTTCGAACTTCAAGCCCTTGACCGCGACCAGCGGTTCCAGCGTCTTTTCGACGTCCTTCAACACGGCAAGCGGCTCGAACGCCGAAGCGCTGAGCCGCATCTTGCCGACCTCGATGCGCGACACGTCCAAGATGTCGTTGATCAAGCCGAGCAGGTGCTTGGCCGATGAGTGAATCATTTCGAGCTGGCGCTCTTGCTCGGCGTTGACGTCGCCGGCCATGCGCGCTTTCAAGATGCCGCTAAAGCCGATGATCGAGTTGAGCGGCGTGCGCAGTTCGTGGCTCATCGTGGCCAAGAACTCGGTCTTCAGGCGGTCGACTTCGCGCAGCTTTTCGTTGGCCTGGCCGAGCTCTTGGGTGCGCTCGAGCACGCGCTGCTCCAGACTGCTGTTCAGTCGACGCACCTCCTCCTCCGCGCGCACGCGCTCGGTCACGTCTTCTACCAGCGAGGTGACGCCGATCACTCGGCCCGCGCTGTCCCAGAGCACGGTGTTTCGCCAATCACACAGAATTGCGCTGCCGTCGTGGCGGCGGTTGCTGGCGCGTGCGACCTCGCTGGCGTGTCCCGCGAAGAGTAGGCTGCGCGCTTTGGCGGCGCGCGGGCGGTCCGCTTCGGGGACGATCGCGTAGCCGTCGCCGCCGATCATTTCGCTCGCGGAGTAGCCAAAGATCCGCTCGGCAGCCGGATTCCAGCCGATGATGCGCCCGGCGTGGTTCCAGTCGATGGCCGCCAGCGGAGTGCCGGAAATCAGGAGGCGCAGCCGTTCACGCGACTCCTCCGTCTCGCGTTCAGCTTGGATGCGGGCGGCGCTCTCGAGCGACAGCGACACCAGATCCGAGACAGCCCCCGCGAACAGAATCTCTTCGACGCTCCAGACCCGGGGCGTGCTCACTTGCTCGAAGCACACCACCCCCACGAACTCCCCCCGTGAACGCACCGGGGCGTCCAACAGCGAGACTACGTTGTGCGCCCGCAGGTAGCCGCCGAGCTCGCGCGTGCGCGCGTCGTGCTGGGCGTCCGATGCCGCGAGGGAGCGCTCGCTCAGCAGGGCTCGGAAGTATTCGGGGTAGTCCGCTCGCAACAAGGATTCGCCGGTGACGTGCACGCGCTCCTTCGCGAGGAATTGACTGGATAGTTCGAGCTTGCCCGGCTGGTTTGGGATGGAGAGCCAAATCCCGACGCGCGAGGTCGACAGTGCTTCGGCGGACCACTCCGTGAGCTCGCGGAAGGCCTGCTCGAGCTCTCCAGCACGGACCGCGCTGCTCGCGGCCATGCGTGCTAACGCGGAATTTGCGATGAGCAGGCGCTCTGTGCGGGCGCGTTGCCCGCGTTCGGCGTCGATGCGCCCGAAGCGCTCGAAGGTGAGGGCGACCAAGTCCGCCACCGCGAGCACCAAAATCTCGTCCTCGGGTGACCACGCGTGACTCGGGTTCACCTGGTGAAAGGAGAACAGCCCCATCGTTTGATCGTGCACGCGGATGCCGACGTCGAGCATGGCGACGCGCTCCAGGTGACTCATGTGCTCGGTGTAGAGCTTTCGAGTGCGCGGATCCGTGGCGGCGTCGAAAACAGCGATGCGCCGATCGCGAGTCAGCGCTTCCCAGTATTCCGGGTAGTCGAGCGTCGATAACGTGAGCCCGTCCAGGTAGCGATCACTCGCTCGGTCGAACATGGTGACCATCTGCACGAGATTCGAGTCGGGCGAGCGTCGCCAGAGGGCAGCGCGGGTGACGTCGAGCGCTTGCGCGCAGAGGCGCGTCAGCTCCTGCACACATTCGACCTCGTCGCTGCCGAGCTTGGCGACCACCTGCGCCGCGCGCTGCAAGGTTTCGCTCGTGCGCTGCAGTCGGTCGGCACGATGGGCGAGCTCGAGTTCCGCGAGCTGCCGCGCGTCGCGCTCTACCGTCAGCGCACTCAGGGGCGCAGCCTCTTCAGCGCGCAGGTTCGTCACCGTCGGGAGTATCTCAAATCCGGGGCGTCAGGGCCTGGAGATTCCTGCTGCTGGCGAATTTCGCCTGTCCGGCGGCTAAACACCCGGGGGTCATGCAATTGGCGGCTCAGCAGCCGCTGTAGACGTAGCTGCTGCTCGATGGCGGCGACACGTCCAGGTCGCGCAGCACGATACTCAGACCTGGGTAGTCGCTGCAGCCCTTCTGAAAATCCTGCATGCGGTATTCGATCACGAAAACGCGGTCGCCGTAGACACTTCGGTAGGCGTCGCACTCACCCCAACGGTTGCACTCTTCGGCCACCGCAAAGTCTGTGCCCATTTGGCTTGCACTGCCGAGGAGTTCGGTCGAATTCTTTTGTGCGATGGCGAGCCCGTGCGCATGAGCGGCGGTCGACAAGAGCTGCATGAACGCAATGTTGTTTGCCTGGGTGAGCAACGACTGCGAGCGACTGTAACTGTCGAGGTTGTCGATCTCGACCGCGTCGAAGCCGTCGCTCGCGCAGCTCGCGATCCAACCGCCCACGATGCTGGAGAGCGCCGCGCGCTTCTCGGCGGTGCTGGTGTCCAGCAACGTCTCGCCCCAATTCGCGTCGACGATCGGAGCGCCTGAGGAATCTTTCAGGATGAGATCCGGGTGCTGGTTGTTCCAGAAACTGTCCTCGTCCGGTTGGGTTTGGAAGCCGTTCACGTAACAGATGTTGTAAATTCCTGCGGCCGGAGCGCTGTTTCGGTCCCGGCTCACGACTTGGACTCCAACGGGCGGGGTGTAGGCGCCGCCGATTTGATAATCGAACCCGGCGTTCGCGCTTGGCAAGCGCACTTGGCCGCTCTGCCCGCCTTGCGCGCTGCCTCCAGCGGCATTGGCCTGCCCTCCACTCAGCGAATTTTTACCGCCGCTCGTTGCGCCCGCCAGCCCGCCCGCCGCGCTGGCTCCGCCGCTCGCCTTGCCCCCGCTAGGCGCACCAGCACCACCTCCGCCGCTACCCGAGCCCGCGGTGGGCGGCTCTCCGCCGCGACCGCTGCCCGCCTTGCCGCCTTCTGTGCCCGCTGGCAAGGCGCCACCGCTGCCATTCGATGCTCCACCACGCGCCGAGCTCGTCGAGCCGCCTGCGAGCGCCGCTCCGGCGCTCGAGCTGCCTCCGTGGGACGCTCCGGCGCTCGACCCTCCGCCGCTCGCGGGCAGCGCCGTGTCGCGCTCAGGTTTGCTCGCGCAGGCCGAGACCAACAGCAGTGCGCAGCTACGGAGCGCTATTCGGCGCGTCGTCGTCATGGTTTGTCAGTGGGGGGCGCGGCAAAGATGTGGTCAGAAAATCGCCGTCGCACCAAGCCCGAGCGAGCCCCAGATGCCACTCGCCTCGACGAGTGTTGATCCGTCATCGACTGTGCCTCGAATTTTCGACAGCACGTAGCCTGCTTCGAAGCTTGCCAGCAGCCCCACGCGCGGAGATAGCGCGAAGCCGAGCTGCGCCGGCAGCATCGCGCCGGCCCAGACGCGCGTCAGCCGCCGCCCGGAGTCGGGCGCAGGCGCGTCTGCGCGAAACGACAGTCGTGCGACTCGCAGGCCAGCCCCAAGCCCCAGGCGCCAGCTGTCCCAGCGCCGTTCGATGGCGAGCGCGGCGCTGCTCGTCGGCATCGTCCAAGCGACGTTCGCCAACGTCGTGTGCGTCGTGCCGCGCTCAAGGCGCAAATCCAGCCAAAGTGCCGAGTCGCGCAGGACGGTCATCCCGAAGCCGAGCGTGCCGCCTCCGAGAATCGTTCCGGGATGACCCATGCGCGTGACGGTTGCAGTCGCGGACAGTTCAACGCCATTCGCGTTGCGTCCCCGCTGTGAGGTTCCAGCGCCGGCTTGGCTGCGGATTGGCACAGTTTCTTGCACCTTTGGCGCGGGTGTCTTCGGTGTGGGCGCTTTTGAGGTCGCCTCGCCGCGGCTTCGCTCGGCCTGTGCGATGAGCTCCGTGGCGGAGAGGGCGATCAGGCGCTCGCGGGCGCCCCGCTCGGTGCTCGCGAGGTCGACCGTCGCGCTGCTCGTGACCTTGCCACGCTGCGGGTCCCGCAGCGAAACCTCCGCCTGTTGCGCCTGGCACACGACGAAAAGCGTCGCGCTCTCGCTCGAAAGCCCCAGCGTGTCGAGCTCGAGCCGCACCAGTTCGCGCAACGCTTCGGCGTTGAGCTCGCTGCAGCCGCTGCTATCGAGGGTCACGTTCGCGAGCGCAGTTCTTGGTGCTAGCGAGAGTGCTAAGACGCCGCAAGCGCCGATCAGCGGAAGAAGGGCGGTCGCGCGTTCCAGGCAGTGCGACCGTAGCCGCTGGGCGCGAGGGCGGCGCTGAGAGTGCGTTTCTTTGCCGATGGTCGGAGCACGTTACAATGACCGTCGCGGAAGAAGAACCGCGACCCGCGCGGGCGCGCTTTCCTCAGCGCTTTTCAGTGGCGAGCTTCGAGAGCGTGGCGCGGTGCTTGCCCTGCGGATAGCGCTGCTCGTATTCCGCGAAGAGCTGCTCTGCGGCGTCCGCTGACCCGGCTCGAAACAGGGCCTCCGCCTGACGGGCCAGGGCGTCCTCGGCCAGTGCGCCGCTCGGGCTCAGCCGGCGCGCGAGTTGAAAGGCTCGGGCCGCCTCCGCGGGCCGACCGAGCTGACTCAACAAGATGCGACCTTGTGTGAAGGCGGACAACGCTGCGCGCGCGTCATTCGGGAAGTCTTGCGTGACGCGTCGCAAGTAGACCAGGGCCTCCGTTGGATGGCTGGAAAGGCGTGCGGAATCGGCTGCCAGCATCAGCTCCTCGGCGTTGGCGCCGACGGCGTTCGGGCTCTGTGACAATACCTTGTAAGCGCCAGGGTAATCTCCCTGGTGCGCGAGCTCGACGAAGCGCTCGCGCGCAGAGAAGGCGTTGGCGCGTGATGCGCTCGGCGCGCTGGTACTGGGGGCGGTGTTCACCACGGCCACGTCCGGGTTGCCTGCGCCGTTCGTCGTCGAATCGCCAACGGGGTCGTCGCTGCTCGCGGGGCCTGGCGCGGCTTGCGTCGACGCGACCAGGTCCGGAGCTTCGTCCGCTTCGGCGGGAAACCAGCGCGACTCACCCGCTTCGAGCAGGGCTTGCGAGGTGCCGCTCGTCACCCGGACTTTGCCGCGCGTGACCGACACACGCGCTCGCTCCGCGCGGCGCTCCACCAAGAAGTGCGTGCCCACCACGTGGACCAAGACCGGTCCCGCCTCGACGACGAACGCGCGTTCCGGATTCGGCGTCACCTCGAACTCGGCCGAGCCCGACTCGAGTAGGGTTTCGATGCGCGTTGGCGTGGCGATGCGCACCACGAGATTGCCCGGCGTGATCAGCGTGCCAGTCGAGCCGTCGGCGAAACGCGTCACCGGGTCGGAGTCGCTCCGCACGCCGAGTTCGATCACGTCGCGCTGC
The DNA here is from genome assembly GCA_019695485.1 of Sorangium sp. Lineage (GTDB taxonomy): Bacteria > Myxococcota_A > Polyangia > Polyangiales > Polyangiaceae > PMG-095. The sequence goes on along the minus strand of JAEUAF010000617.1, from coordinate 6,899 downwards.
GCGGGCGAGCCCGCGAGCCTTCGTGACACGCCCAGATAGCCAATCACGCTCACCGCCACCAGCAACAAAGCTCCCACGCCGAGCTTCTGGCGCTGTTGCCGCCGCGAAAGGCGGGCGTGGGTCACACTCAGACTGCGCTCGATATCGCCGCCCTCCCAGCGTGCCGAGACGCTCTGGCCGGCGCGCGCGGCTGCGCTTTGACTGAGCTTGCTCGTCACGGGGCCGCCTCGCTTTCGAAGTGTGCCTCGGCGCTTCGCAGACGCCTTTGGACGGTCGATTTCGAGCAGTCGCAGAGAAACGCGATCTCGTCGAGCGACTCACCCTCGACATGCTTCAACACCCAGACCACGCGCTCCTTGGAAGCCATGCGGGACAGTCGTCGGTAGAGCGCCGCCACCTCCGCCGCGAGCTCGGGGCTCGCGCTCGCATCGAGCGGTAGTTCGGCGTCTGATACGGCCTCTAAACTCAGAAAGACGCGCAGCCGTCGCTGCCGGAGACGGCGCGTGGCGCGGCGCACACAAATCCGCGTGAGCCAGCCGCGCAGCGCGCCGGGCTCGCGCAGCCCGCCGAGGCCGCGGTGGGCCTCCATGAACACTTCTTGCACCAGATCGTCGAGCTCACTCTCCGCCCCCAACAGCCGCAGCCCGACGCGCGCCACGTACGGGGCGTAGTGGCGAAATACCGCATCGAAGTCGCCCGGATCCGGAGCCAGCGCAGGCCCCGCCAGCGTGCCCTGCACCAGGCGCAGCAGCGGGCGTTCGGCGGTCGGCGGATTCATGAAAGGCTTCACGGGGGGTTCAAGACTTCGTTCCGGGCCCGAGCGCGCTCGCGACCCCTTCCTAGTCAGTGGGGGGAACCCAGAAAAAGTGGTCACCGGGCCCGCTGGCCGCCGTAAAATCGCGGCCGATTGCCCAGATTTTCCGGGGAATACGCCCTCTTCTCAGGGGCCATCTTTGCAGCCGATTCGGAATGCGTCGAAGGTGGGCGTCTTGAGCAGCGCGTCGAAGCCGAGGGTGGCTGCCGCGGGACACACTTCCGCGACACGGCTCTGGTCCCCGAACTCCACCAGCAGCACAGCATGCTCGCGTTCGCGCACCGGTTCGAAGCCGACGCATCCCGTACTCGCGAGGCAGTCGACCGCCAGCGCCCAGTCGAAGGCATCGTTCAGGCTGTCAACCCAGGTTTCGCGGCTCGACAGCCCAGCGGACATGCCTTGCGCATGAATCTCCTCGGCGAACCAGCGCGCGTAGCCGAGCGCGTCCGCTTCGGTAATGGCGAAGCCAGTATCCACGGATGTGTCGATGCTCGACGGATCGATTCCTTCGCAACCGACGCTAGCGAGACGCGCGATTCGCGCGCGCATGAGGGCGAGGACGCTCGCATCGCGAAAATCGAGCCAGCGCTCGTCGGGGTGATCCGTTAGCGCACCTCCGATTACACTTGCCGGAAATTCCGCGGCGTCAGGCCGCCACGGTTCGAAGGTCCCGGCGCTCAAGTAACAGAGCAGGTGGTCCCCCTGCGCGCGGATCTGGCGCAGCGTGGCGGGGCCAGCGTCGTCCGCATCGAGGTAAAATAGATCGACCGCTAAGCTGGTGTCGACGCTGCCTTGTAGCTGCGCCTGCCAGCTCGAATCGACGCCTGGGCTGTACCAGGGCGCCGCACCGGCTTGGCCCGCGCTGCCGCCGACGCCGCCGCTCGACGCGCCACCGTTGGCTGCGCTGTTCGGGCTACCGCCGTGGGCGCGAACCAGCAAGGTGCCTTCGCTTCCGGCACACTGCACATTCAAACACGAAACCAGGCAGAGCGCGCAGAGTCGAGCCGAGAGCTGCACACGCCTGCCGCGAGTCATGATTTCACAGGTTAGGCAGATGCCGGCAACCAGTCGCGCACGAGGGCGTCGCTCACGCTCCAAAGCCGCTCGCCGAGCTCACGGTCGTTGGCCTCGGCGGAAGCCTTGGCGAGGCCCGAATCCTGCAGATAGGCTCCTGATTCGTTGGCGAGCTCGGGCGCCGTCGCGGCGTAGATGGAGGTTGCAGCGCCTTGCTCGACGCTCTTCATGAACACCGCGCCCACGCTGCGGAACACCGCCCCGAGTGCACCCATGCTGCGGGTGAGCCGCGTCGGAATCACCCCAGGGTGTAACGAGAACGAGAGCACAGTGGGCGGCAGTCGACGCGAAAGCGCCTTGGCAAACAACACGTTGGCGAGCTTGGCGTCGCCGTAAGCGTCGAACGGCGCGTATTTTCGGCGCTCGTAGCGCGGGTCGTGCTCTAGCGTCTCGAACATGCGAGCGGCCTTGCCGCTGCGATGCAAGGAGCTCGAGACCGTCACCACGCGGGCCGCAGCCGAGGCACGCAGCGCGGGCAAGAGCGCGACGCTCAGCGCGAAGTGTCCGAGGTGGTTGGTACCGAGTTGCGTCTCGAAGCCCTGCGCCGTCACGCCGAGCGGAGTCGCCATCACGCCCGCGTTGTTGATCAGGAGATCGAGCGGAGCCAGACCGTGGCGCTCCACGAACGGACGCAGCGACGCGAGGTCGGCGAGGTCGAGCTCCCCAACGCTCAGCGCGCCTGCAGTAGGCGGCAGCTTCGCGCGGAGCTCCTTGGCAACGGCCTCGCCACTCGCGCGGTTTCGCACGGCGAGCAGCACGTTGGCCCCCGCCAGCGAAAGCACGCGGGTCGTCTCGACACCCAGGCCGGAGCTGGCTCCGGTCACGATGGCTCGCTTGCCCGCGAGGGATACGCCTTGCAGCGCTTGTTCTGCCGTACTTCGCCGTCCGAGCGCTGCCATGTGTCGAAGGCTTGTGCCGGCAGCGCGTCGAGTCAAGGCTTGGTTTCGGATCTTTCGACACGCCCAAGGGCGGGCTATTTCATGCTCTTCGAGTACATCACTTTGTTCGATTGCTCGACCAGGCCGTTGTAGCTAATCACCAGGTTCTTCATCGAGATTTCGCGCGAATTGCTGCGCGCGGCGGCCTTCGGGTCTTTGGCCTCGCTTTCCACGACACGCACGAGCTCCTTCGTCGCGTCTCGGAATTGCTCGCCGTAATTGAGCATCTGCTCATAGCCACCCTGGTAGAGCGCGTCTGCGTTCTTGCCCTTGCGCTCTTTGTCTACGACGGCCTTGGCCTCGCTGAGCGTCGGCTCGAACGTAGAAAGCCGGCCACGCACCGCGCCGAGGTCAGGCTGCTTGCTGTCGGCGCTGCGGATCAAGGCCTTGGCCTCGGTCATGATTTTGCGATGGTAAAAGTGCAGGCCCTTACCGAACTTCTTTTGCGCGTCGGCGATCTCCTTCACGTCGCGCTCGTCCGTGTACTTGTCCAGGAACGCGCGTAGCTTTTGCTCCGCGGCGATGTAGTGCGTCCAGCCGTTCATCAGCAGCGGGTGGAGCTCACGGCCGCGCTGGCACTTGTCCTTGTTGAACTTGCTGAGAAAGAAGTACTCGGAGGCCTCGTCGACCGGCTTGTAGAGCGCGTCGAGCGCGTCGAGCATTTCGGTGACCGCGGGATCGATCTCGAGTTTAGGCTGCTTCTTCAGCGCCTTTCGGTAGCCCGCGATGCGCTCCGGCGCGCTCGGCCCCATCGAGCTCAGCCACGACTGCGGCCCAACTTCGGTGCAAGTCGGCCCTTTCTGCACGTCGACGAGGCGCTTGGTGTAGCGCTCGTAGTTGTCATAGAGGTGGTTCGATTCCGCGTTGATGATCTCTACGAACGCGCTGATCTTCAGGTCCTTGGGACTCGGCTTGTCAGCCTGGGCGCTTGCCGCCCCCGAAAGCAGCGCGACGGCGCAGAGCCAGGCCAACAGCGCACGCCGAACTCGATTTTTCTTCATTTCGCTCCCACTCCTGCTCCCCTCGGTACTCAAACCGCGCGCGGACTTCAAGCCGAGTCCTGAACTCGCTTTTTCCGGCGTCTGCGCGCTTGCCACTCGACTCACATACGCCGCCATACCCCCAGCCTTCCCGAAGCTTGCGTGAAATGTCTTACCAGCAGACGACATCACGAGTTCAAGCGCACGCAAGCGCACGACTGCGCGCACTGCTACCTTTTGGTGTTTCCGAAAATCGCTCCCGCGCTCCCGCGCTCCCGCGCGTCCGCTCAGACCCCGTGAATCTACTCGTTCCGCGTTTCGGTGCACTCAAATCGAGGCTGTTATTGCTTGCAGGCTTGCTGACGAGCCCCTTCGCCTGCACCGAGTTCGATTACCAGAAACACACCGATGCGCTAGGCGTGGCCGGACGCTCATCGATGGCAGGGTCCGCACAACGGCCCGCAGGATCAGGCGCTGGACAAGCGGGCGACGCCGCCAACGCGAATGGCGGAGAAGCGCAAGACAGCGCGACGGCTTCGGCTGACAGCGGCGGTACCGGACCGGCCGCCGAGGCAGCCGGCAGCAGCGCCTCGCGGAACGCGGGGGGTGCGCCCGCGACCGACGTCGGTGGCGCGGGTCCGGCAAGCGGGGGCGCGGCCACGACCACGGCTGGGCGCGCCGCGAATAGCGGCGGGGCAGGCGGCCGCAGCACGTCCGTCGCGACCGGTGGCACACCGACGGTATTGGCGGGCGCCTCGACCGGCGGCGCGCTGGCCGTCGCGCCGATCCCCGTCGCGCCCGACTTTCGCCTCCGACTCGAAGCCGAGGACGCGCTGCTGAGTGGCGGAGCACAAATTGGCACTTCCGCTGAGGCGTCCGCAGGCCGCTTCGTCGACTCGTTCAACGGCACCCTGACTTGGTCGTTCAACGTCGAGGTCGACGGCTACTACGCGGCGCGTTTAATGGCGGCCGTACCGGGGCCGTGGGGGGAGAAACTGAACGGCCTCTACGTGAATGACGCCAACGTGGCGACGATCACCACCACCGATCAGGGCGGTTCGAGCGCCCTCTACAGCGCGGATCCGCTCTGGATCTCGCTGAAGAAAGGCCAAAATACGCTGAGCATTCGCCCCGGCTGGGGCTTCATCCGGGTGGACTACCTGGAGCTAACAGCGGCGCGCAACGATCACGCTACCGTCGCAAACACGTTGATCGATGTGCAAGCCTCCGAGTCGACGCGACGGCTGATGAGCTACCTCGCAGACAGCTACGGTCAAAAGATCATTTCGGGGCAACAGGGCATCGAGTACGTGAGCACGGTCTCCGACCTCACAGGGAAAGAGCCCGCCATGGTGGGCTTCGATCTGATGGACTATTCCCCGTCGCGCGTGGCGCACGGTCAGAGCAGCCGCGAGATCGAAAACGCCATCAGCTGGTGGAGCGAGCGCAAAGGCATCGTTACCTTCGTTTGGCACTGGAACGCTCCGAGCAAGCTCTACGACGACCCCGGTCGCGAATGGTGGCGAGGATTCTATACGACGGCCACCTACTTCGACCTCGAAGCCGCGCTCGCCGACCCGAGCTCAACGGACTACCAGCTGCTGCTTCGGGACATCGACGCCATCGCCCTTCAATTGGGGCGCCTCGACGCTGCCGGCGTTCCCGTGTTGTTCCGGCCGTTGCACGAGGCAGCGGGCGGTTGGTTTTGGTGGGGCGCAAAGGGTGCGACACCGTACCTTGGCCTCTGGCACCTGCTGCAAGACAGGCTCATGAACTTCCACCAACTTCACAACCTGATTTGGGTCTGGAACGGCCAGAGCGCAGCGTTTTACCCAGGCGACGACAGCGTCGACATCATCGGCGAAGACGTCTACGACGGCGAGCGCAACTACGCGCCCGACGTGGCGCGCTTTTCTCAAGCGCTGCAATACACACGCGCCGACAAGCTGATCACGCTCAGCGAAACCGGCGCGTTGCTCGATCCCACGCGTTGGCTGGCGAGCCCGGCGATCTGGAGCTGGTTCATGGTGTGGTCGGGAGACGACTTCATCGCCAACGAAGTCTGGAACGAGAACGCGATGAAGCGCGCAGTCTACACCGACGACTCGGTCGTTACCCTCGACGAGCTCCCCGACCTCAGCACCTACCCCTTGCCCTGAGCGCCAATCGCGCTCAGCGACGACTGATGCGAAGAGGCATGGTTGCGCGTCGCCAAGCGCGCTGGCTAAGACGATGTGCGTCGTTCGGGTTTGGGGTTGCGCGTCGCCAAGCGCGCTGGCTAAGACGATGTGTGTCGTTCGGGTTTGGGGTTGCGCGGTTACGGGCGCGTCGCGCGGAGCCGTGCGACTTTGGGCACCCGCATTGCCGCCGAGCCCGGGGCTGGTGCCGCGCCTGCCCCGCGTTTTTTTGGTGACGGCCTCAGCGACCGGCGAACTCGTATTTGAGCGGATAGCAGAACGGCACCGCGACCCCATTTTCGAGCAGAGGCCGATAGCGCCAGCGTGAGAGCGCGCGACTCAAGATCGCGTCGAGGGTCGGCCCGGCCGAAGCAAGCACCTTCACGCTCGAGACACCGCCAGTCGCATTCACGCAGATGGCCAGCGTGGCGACGAAGGACGGCGTCGCGCGCTCGAGCGCGCTCGGCAGATTCGGGCGATAGGCTTCTGCTCTTGGATTGACGGCGAGGTTTGCGTGCCCGACTTTGGAGGGTACCAGCCGCGGACGCGTCGGTGGCGCAGGTTTGGCCGGCTCGGGGAGAGGTGAGGGGAGTCCTGATGTGGGTGCCAGCGCGGCGTTGGCCGTGGGGGCTGGGGGCGCGCCAGGCGAGCTCTCGCTGGACGCCAGAGCTTGAACCGCGCCCCCGGGCGCGTCGTTCGCGAGTTCAGCGGGCGAGTCAACGCGCCCTGTGAGCGCGCTAGTGGCCTCGCTCGGGTCGTCAGAGTCGCGATTTTCGCCGTGTGCGCGCGGCGAGCTGTCTCTTCGGTGCGCGGCGCCGGGGTGGAAAGCCGCGCGCGCGGCGGCTAGATGCAGCGCGCCGCTCGCACCACTCGCACTCGTGCCACTCGCGCCCTCGAGCCGCGTGCTGCCCGCGAT
>JAEUAF010000604.1 GCA_019695485.1 Sorangium sp. | reverse complement strand
GCGTCGCCGCCGCCATCATGCGCGGCGGACAGAATCTGAACTTCGCGCTGCCGGTGAAGTACGTGAAGGCCTTGGCGGATCACCCACAGCCAGTGAGCATGAAGACGTTCAGCGCCGCCGTCGCAGCGTTGAGTAACCATGAGCCGCGCGTCGAGCGCCACGTACCCCACCACGCGCCGAGCGTGCTGAATGGCTGCAGCGCCGAAGCCGTGGCGCTCATCCCCAAGACGCTGGGGGATGCCATCAGCGTCGGCGCCCCGCTCTATAACCAGGGCAACTTCAGCGCCTGCTTTCACATCTACGAAGGCGCGGCCATGGACCTCGAGCGGCGCCTTCCCAAGCGTTGTACTGGTCCAAAACACGCTCTGGCCGAAGGCCGTGCGCGAGCCAGCAAGCTCAACGATCCGAGCGCGCAGGCCTGGGCGCTCCGCGATGCGTTCGATGGTTTATTCGAGGTTCTCGAGCGCCGTGAGGCCGGCAGCGCAAACCGCGAACACGATTGAAGAGCCGCGACGCGCGCGCCCGGTGCGAACTCAGCTGCGCTTCAGCGGCTGCGGTTCATCAAGAAGCGGGCGCGGGCTTTCTCGGCTTCGAGCTCTCGATTCTTGGGCGGCGCGTGCGTCTCGAGGGAGTCGACCAACGCGCGCGTGATCTTTGCAATCTCTTCTACGGCGCGCTCGAAGGGCGCAGCGTTCTTCTCACTTGGCTTCTGTGTTCCGCTCACTTTGCGCACGAACTGCAAGGCGGCCGCGTGGATCTCCGCGTCCGTGGCGGGGGGCTCGAAGTTGAAGAGCGGGCGGATGTTCCGGCACATTGCCGAAGTATACCGCCCACCCCCCAAGGAGCGCGACGTAACGCCTACGCGGCCGCTTCTCGGCCGAGCTTGGTCGGCGAGCCTTCACCGGCAGACGCGCGCAGCGTTCGACTCTCCGGACGCAATGCCCAAGAGGCCGCGAGAAACACGACCAACACCAGTGGAGTCAGGATCTTGCCGGCTCCGTCGCCGCTCGCCGCGTGCGAGAAGGCGGCGCCGGTCAGGTCGAAGAACATCCCCGCGTAGGCCCACTCTTTGAGCCGCGGGAGTTTCGGTGCCAGCAACGCCGCCGCTCCCAACAGCTTCCAGCCGCCAAGCAGAGTAGCAAAGTAGCCGGGATAGCCGAGGTGATTGAGGCCGGCGACGACCGTTGGCCCCCCGGAGAGGTCTACGGCGCCACCCGCGGCGAACGCGAGGGCGATCAGTGAAGTCGCCACCCAGTAACCAATTGTTCGAGTCTTCATGGGTATTACCAGTCGTTGAACAGCGTCCCGGGAAGATAGCCTCGGGCGGGATTCGAATCAAGGAGCGATCAAGTGGAAGCATTTGCTATAAATTGATCCCAATGCAAGAGCCTCTCGAGACGGCCGAACTGCTCGCCTTTGCGAAGACGGTCGAGGTTCAGTCGCTATCGCGGGCGGCCAAAGAACTCGGCGTTCCGCGCGCCACCGTGAGTCGGCGCCTGGCTCGCCTCGAAGAACGTCTGAACACGCGGCTGCTCCGACGAACCACGCGGAGCCTCGTGCTCACCGACGCCGGCGAAGCGCTCTATCGACACGCGAGAATCGTGCTCGCCGCGGTGGGCGACGCCGAGAATAGCGTGCGGCGCACCGACGACGCCGTGCGCGGTGACCTGCGCATCTCGGTGCCGCCGATGTTGCACGATGCCTTCTACGAGATGATCTGCGGCTTCGCACAGCGCTACCCAGAACTGCGATTGCACCTCCACTTCTCGAGCGCGCACGTCGACCTGCGCCGAGACGGCTACGATGTCGCGATCCGCGCGAGCAGCACGCTCGAACCCGGGCTCGTGGCGCGCACGTTGATACGAATCCCGCTGGTCGCCGTGGCGTCACCTACCTATCTCGCTGAGCGCGGCACACCGAGCTCGCGCCGCGACTTGAGCAAGCATCGCTGCCTGCTCGGCTTTGCGCGCGGGGAATTGCCGGAGACGCACTGGCCCCTCCTGAACGGCGGTAAGCTGCATGTCGAGAGTTCGTTCTTGTCCAACGAAGTCACTCTGCTCTGCGCGGCGGCCGTGCGCGGCCTCGGGATCGCCCTCTTGCCCCTGGTGCTGGTACGCGATCTCTTGGAGGCGGGAGCTTTGCGACAGGTGCTCGCCGACGAGGTGGGAGCGGACTCGCAGGTAGCCGTGGTCTACCTGGAGCGCGAATTCGTCCCGCCTCAGGTCCGCGCCTTCGTGGACACCGTCGTCGGATGGGCGGCCAAGGGGCTCACGAATGGCCTGCTGACACCGCAGCTCACAGCCGCTGCCGCCCGCGCAGTGGACGGCGCCCCGCCGCTCCGCAAGCTCAAGGCGTCCCCGCGCGCGAAACCGCGGGAAAAGCAGCCCGCCCGGCGCTGATCCAGGATGGAATTCGGCGGGGCCCGCCGGAAACCGGCCAATCGACCAGCTTCGCTTTGGGGGTTGGTAAGCGATGCTTCCCGAACGTCGGCCCCGAGCCCTCGCCAAATCGCGCTCAGGATGGTGTATTCGCGGACACGGTATGCTGGCGGCCGGCTCGAGTCGCGAGGGGAGTCAACGACAGGTCAGAATGCACGACTCAGCTCCTCCGAAGCGCCCGCCATTCCAGCGGTCGTTCGTCATCCTGCTCTCGAGCCTGTTCGCCCTCACGTTCCTGAAGGGATTTCGTTTTCCGGGCCTGTGGACGGCGACACACTTCGCCTTCAACTACAGTCAAGGCTTCGTGCGTCGCGGGCTCGTCGGCGAGGTGTTTCGGAGGCTCTTCGGGGACGACGTCTACAAGTACAATAACTTCCTGCTCTTTGCCTTCGCCTTAATGGCTTTGTGGGCGGTGCTGCTCGCGATGGGCATTCGACGCGCCCTGAGAACTGACCCCGACGACTGGGGGTTCCGCGTTGCTCTGCTCACCTTCGCAGCGTCGCCCGGTCTGGTGTTCTTCGTGCACGCGGTCGGCTACCTCGACTACATCGGCGTGGTCGTCGTGCTCGCGTTCCTCTTCTGGGCCAAACGCACGAAGCGCTACTACGCGCCGTACTACGCAATGCTGGCGATCTGCCTGGTGTTGCTGTTAGTCCACGAGGGGCTCGTCGTGATGTTCGCGCCGTCGCTGCTGTTCATCTTGCTGTGTCAAGCCGCTCGCCGCTCCCAACACCATGAGCTATCGAAGCGCACCTGGCTGCTGCACGCCGGCCACGCTCTGCTAGCCATCGCACCGATTCTGGGGCTCGCCTTCGCGTTGAGTACTTCGGGAACTGGCGATGGCCAAAGGGCCCACGCCCTCGCCGACTTCATGCGACGCCACGCGGACTTCGTGGTCCATCCCGAGGCCCTCAAGACTCTCACCCGCTCGTCGCGCGAAAACATGACCGTGATCGTGCCCTGGTATTGGCGACAGTCCGAGACCCGCGAGATAGCGACAAAGGGCCTGATCGCGTTCGTTCCGGGTTTCTCGTTCATTCTCTACTACGGGGTTCGTTCGATCCTGCGGCTGACGCTGCCCTTTTGGCTGCGCGCCGTGCTGAGCTCGACGTTCCTCGCCGCTGTGGTTTCGCCCGAACTGATGAACTTCGCGGGCTGGGACTGGCCGCGCTGGAACGGGATCGCGATCATGCAGGCGATCAGCTGTATCATGGCGGTCAAGATCCTACTGCCCCAAGGCAAACCCGCGCAGATTCCCCATTCACTGCTGTCGACAGGGCTCGTACTAGCCGCAGTTGGGTTGGCAAGCACGACGATGTTGTTCGACAACTACAAGGTGCAGTTCTTCCCCTTCGACAAGCAGTTCGAATTTCTTATGGACGTGTTCGACGGACACTTCAGCTACCGCCCGCGCGCCTGAGCGGCGCCCTCTCGACTGACAGTTAGGGCTACGCGCCGACGAGGTCTAAAATGTTAGGTTCCGTGATCCTCGAAGTCAGCATGGCGCTGACCTTCCTTTACTCGTTGCTCGCTCTACTGTGCTCCGCAGCCGCGGAGGGACTGGAGAGCTTCAGCAAGCGTCGCTCCCACAACTTGGCCAAGGCGCTGCGCTTGATGCTCGGCGAGGACGGCGCCGAGTTGCTCTGGCAACACGAGCTCCTGAACAGTCTGCGCCGCGAGAGCACACTGCCGGGGAGCCCAAAGGTGTATCCCTCCTATCTCTCGTCACGAGTGTTCGCGTTGGCCCTGCTCGACATCGCGGAAAATGCGAAGGAGGTTGGTAAGACCTTGGCCGAGGCGCCAGCACCCTTCGGTCCGATTCTGCGCTCGCTCGGGCGCACGGCTGGGTCCGACGTACAGAAGTTGTCGCTCGCCGTCGAGTCCTGGTTCGACGACACGATGGAGCGCACGTCCGGTTGGTACAAGCGTCACGCGCAACGCGTCATCTTCATCGTTGCATTCAGCGCAGCAGCTGTCTTGAACCTCGACAGTGTGATGCTGGGGCGCGTGCTCTACCACAACGGCGCGCTGCGCGAAAAAGTCCTCGCTCAAGCCGAGTCGTACGTGAAAGCGCGCGAAGCGCGCGGCGTCGAGAGCCCAACACCTGCCCCAGCCAACGCAGCGACCGCGACCCCAGCTACGCCAAGCCCTTCCGCGACGAGGCAGACAGATCCTTCGGCGCGCGCTGAGGTGACGCTGCACGAGCTCGCAAGCCTCGATCTACCGATCGGCTGGGACGCCACTCCGAACGCCGTGAACGGCGCGCCGCACAACGCTTTGGCCGTCGTAATGAAGGTGCTCGGGCTGCTCGCGACGGCGTTAGCTGCGTCGCTCGGCGCGCCCTTTTGGTTCGATATCCTGAATCGGCTGGTCACGCTGCGCGGCAGCGTGAAGCCCCCACCCAAGCAGGACGGCAACGAGGCCCCAGCCCCGAGCAGCTGAGGCCTCGAGCGTTGGGCTCAGCCCGGGTCGGAGAGGCCCGACTTCTGGGTAATGGCGGACGGACAAGCTACCTGCTTGAACACGAAGTTCGGATTGTCTGCCGCGTTGAACCAGTTGAGGAACCAGTCGCAACCTGCCTGCAGGTCCGGCTTGCCCGAGAAGACGCTCTGACACTTTTGCTGCACGCAGTTCTTGTCCCCGTTGCAGCCCGCCAAGAACCCGCCGTATTGCGAGCCGAGGTCCGAAGTCCCCCACTGGGTGGAGCACGCATTCAAGGCGCCTACGCCGCCGCCGGGAATCAACAAGTCGAACTGATCTGCAGCGACGCCACCGTTGTTGATCACCTGGATGATCATGGTCTTGCCGTTCAGCGACGTGGCGCCCGCGTTGCTGCCGTTGTGACCGCTGCCCGTGAACTGAATCTGGTAGCAGCGCCCGCACGTGTAGTTGCCGGCCGATGCCGCCGCGAAACCATAGGATAGCGTGCTGCTCACCGACCAAGGCGACGCGTTCCAGCACATGTAAGCTGAGCCGCCGCTTTCACAGGCATTCTTGGTGTCGTAGCTGCTGAGGTTCTGATTCGATTGGCTGCAGGACGTCATCGGGTTGCCCGTGTGAACGTTGCCCTTCCAGCCGCACGCGGGCTTGCAGCAATCCCAGTAGCGTGAAGCCCAACCGTTGCTCCCGCCGGTGATGGGCGGCGGTTGCGTCACATTGCCCCCACCGCTACCGGTCATGCCGCCCATGCCCGAACCGCCACTGCCAGTCCCGCCGCGCGCCGTGTTGCCACCGCTCGACGCGCCGCCGCTGCCGGTCCCGCCGC
>JAEUAF010000496.1 GCA_019695485.1 Sorangium sp. | reverse complement strand
TTCCTGCGCGCGACGATCTCGATGATCGCGGTGAGCAACTTCACGGTCGCCGGCATCCAGTTCGGCGTGATCGTGCTGGCGAAGCGCGACGGCCTCTCGAGCGCGGCCATCGGCGGCTTTGTCGCGTTCGTCTCCTTCCGCGCCCTGGGCGGCGGCAAGCTCGGCAGCGCGCTACCTGCCCAACTGGTGGCCGAGGTCAAACGACCCAGCCCCGCAGCTCGGGCGTCAGGACAGGCTCCTGCCATCGAGCGGCCCACCCCCAAAGTGAGCCTCGACGAACTACCGCTCGAGCGCCCGCGACGTCACTAGCTGCTCCGCGCCCTATTCGCTGAGCTCGCTCGCCGCGAGCTCCACGCTGTAGCCGTGCTGTCGCAGCTCGGGCTCGATCTTCGCGCGGTCGCCAACCACCACGACGGTCAGCCCTTGCGCGCGAGTTCTGGCCGCGGTGGCTTCGATCTCCGTCGACGTGAGCGCTGCGAGCGTGGCGCTATATCGCGCGTAGTAATCGAGCGGCAAGGCGTCGACGAAGAGCTCGCTCGTCGCGTTGGCGACGCGAGACGGGTGCTCCAGTGTCGCGCCGAGAGAGAAGACGAGGTCCGACTTCGCCCGCAAGATCTCGGGCGCCGTGATCGGCGCGCCCAGCGCCGGGTTGGCGAGCTTTTTCAGCTCGACGAAGATCTCGTCCAAGGAGGGGGCCGTCGCGTCGGTGCGCACGCTGGTCGAAACCAATAGCGCGCCCCAATTTCGCGACTCGACCGAGCGAGCGAACGCGCCATAGGTGTAGGCGTGCTTTTCGCGCAGGTTCGTGTTGAGCCGCGATGTGAACAGACCGCCTAGGATGCGGCCGACGACTTCGCGCGCTTCGTGACCCGGATCCGAGCGCTTCGGTCCCGGATCGAGCGCGACGATGGCGCTTTGCACCGAGCCGGGACGGTCGACCAACACGACCCGCGTCTTTTCGAGCGGTAGGGCGGGCGGCTCGGCCTTGACGGAGGCGCCGAGTTTCCCGCGCCAGCTCGCAAATGCCTGAGAAATTAGGGGCGCGAGCTCGTTCTTGGTGAATGGCCCGACCACGACCAGCGCAGCGTTGTCCGGCGTATAGTGCTGTTTATGGAACTCGCGAAGCTCCTTGGTGGTGAGCGCTTCGACGTCGCTGAGCGCGCCATCGATTGGCGCACCTTCGACCATGCCGATCGCCAAACGCACGGCAACCAAGCTTGCGAGACGCGAGGGGTCCTGCCGTTCGGCGCGCAGACCGTCGAGCCATTCGGCGCGCACGCGCTGAAAGTCGTTCTCCGCGAAGGCAGGCTCGGTCACGACCTCGGCGAGCAGTCCGAGCGCCCGCGAAACATCGTCCGGCAGCACGGTGAGCGACAAGCTCGAATCGTCGCGGCTCGTGTCCGCGCCAAGTGTGGTGCCGAGTGATTCGACCGCCTCGGCCAGCGCGGCCGAAGATTTTCGGCGCGTGCCTTCGGTGAGCATGCGCGCGGTCAGGCTGGCCAGGCCGCTCTTCTTCACGGGGCTGTCGGCGGCCCCGCTGCGCAGCACGAAGTCCAGCGCCACCACGTGCGAGGCGCGCGGCACGAGGTACACGCGAAGGCCGTTCGGCAACGTGAGCTCATCCGGGGCTGGGTAGTCGAAGTTCGCCTTCGGCCCGGGCTCGGGGCGCGTGGCGCGAAATGGCTCGGGATCGCTGGCTGCGACCGGCTTCAGCGGGGCAGCGACCAGCGTCGGAACCGGCGTTTTTGCAGGGTTCTTGGCGCTGCAACCCAACCCGGCGAGGAGCGCGAGCGCTAGCAGACGTTTCATTTCCCAGCCTCCGACGGCGCGCTGGCCGCCGGTTTGGGCAGCGTGACCACCGTGACGCGATGTAGAGGTCCGAGGTACTGCGTGACGACGCGCTCGATGTCGGCTGAGCTGACGCGCTGCACATCAGCCACCCATCTTGGCAGATACCCCGGGTCGCCTCGGTAGTGATCGAAGCGCTGTAGAATCCCGGCACGCCCAGACTCGCCACCTGGCCCGTTCAAGAGCTCGAGGTTACCGAGCACACTCATCAGGATGCGCCGCTTGGCGCGCTCGAGCTCTGGCTTGGTCGGGCCGCGTTTGCCCAAGCCTTCGAGGACCGCGCTCATGGCTTGCTCTACCTCTTCCGGCTTCTTGCCGGAGGCGACCATGGCGCTCACGACTGCACTGCTGGCGAGTTGGTTCGAGTCGAGCGAGGCATCCACGTCCGACGCGAGTTTGCCTTCCACGACCAAGGCTCGATAAAGGCGGGTCGCTTTGCCTCCCGCCAGGACGGCCATCGCCACCTCGAGCAGCGCGTCGTCAGCCGAGTAAGCCGGCGGCGTCACATAGCCGAAGGCCACGCGCGGCAATTCGACTGCCTCGTTGAGGATGTGGCGTTCGGGCTTCGGTGGCGGCGCGATCGGCGCCGCCGTGTTGTTCGGGCGCGGCCGATCTGGCAGGGTTTCGAAGTATTTCTTGGCGAGACGCTTGGCCTCCTCGAGTTCGAAATCACCCGCCAGCGTGAGCGTCGCGTTGCTCGGTGCGTAGTAGGTCTGGAAGAAGTCTTTCACGTCGGACAGGGTGGCGGCGGACAGGTCCGTCATCGAACCGATGATCGCGCCGTGATACGCGGTGCCCTCGGGAAACAGCGAGTCGAGCATGAGCAGTGAGCTCGCCCCGTAGGGCGCGTTTTCGTAGGTCTGTCGGCGCTCGTTCTTGACGACATCGCGTTGTACATCGAGGCGAGCTTGGTCGAGCCCGTCGAGCATGTAGCCCATGCGGTCGCTCTCGATCCAAAGCAAGAGCTCGAGTTGTTCGCGGGGTACGGTCTCGAAGTAGTTCGTGCGGTCCCAGCTCGTCGTGCCGTTGACGTTGGTCGCCCCGACCGACTCGAGCAGTCGATCGAACTCGCGCCCGACGTGGCGCGAGCCCTCGAACATCAGGTGCTCGAACAAGTGCGCGAAGCCCGAGCGCTTCGGCGGTTCATTGGCAGGGCCGACGTGGTACCAGAGGTTTCCAGCGACCAGCGGCAGCGAGCGATCCTGGTGCAAAATCAGGGTTAGCCCGTTCTTGAGCTTCAGCTTCTCGAAGGGAATTTCGAGCGGGCTCTTGGTGCGGGGAGCGGCCCGTTCGTCCGCTCGGGCCAGGCTCACGGGCGCGCTGAGCGGGAGCGACAGCGCAAGCGCGCCGCAAAGGACACGTAGGAAACGGGGCGGCATGGAGCAGAACGCTACTGCACAGCAGCTGCGCTGGCTGCTCTGTTCGACAGCGGTCGCTCCAATGGTGCCCTCGGTGGGCCGACCGATCAGCCGCGAGCTTGGCGTCGCGCTCGGCGTTGGCGTCGAGTGCGCGCGAGTAGGGCCAAGCCTACCAGGGAAGGCAGCCACAGATTGCGCTGCCCGGGTCCCGAGCTGACATGGCAACTGCAGCCCGCGGGCTCGCTCGGGCCGAGCACGGGTGCGGCGCCGCCGCTCGAGCTTCCAGCGCTCGTCGGCGAGCCCGCCGTGGATGCCCCCGCGACGTTCGATGCGCCGCCCGAGCCAGTAGCGACCAGGCCTCCGCTCCCGCTTCCGCCGGTGCCCGTTGAGCCACCGGCGCCGAGCGCGCCGCCGGAGCCGAGTGCGCCGCCAAAGCCGGGGCTTCCCGCGAGCCCGCGGCCACCACTGCCCGTCGCGCCCCCGACCGGGATCGCTCCACCGGAGCCGCTGCTCACGAGCCCCCCCGCGCCGCCAGCGCCGAGCGCTCCAGCAATGCCCCCGGCTGCGCCGCCGGCGCCGCCCTTCGCGCTGGCGCCACCGTTCGGG
>JAEUAF010000336.1 GCA_019695485.1 Sorangium sp. | reverse complement strand
AGTCGTCCGCGCGATGCGTCTGCGTGACCAGCGGTTCGGCAAGCCAGGCCCGCAGGGCCGCGAGCTGACACGGCGTGAGCGGAGCTCCAAGTGCGGGTGGCTCGGACTCAATGGGAGGCGCTGACCCAGTACTTGGTTCTGGCGGGAACGCGCCGGGCCCCGCCAGTGGGAGCGGCGGCGTAGGTGGGACGGCGAACACGAATCGGGGCGGAGCTGCGGGTGCGGCAGGAGCGGCGAACTGCGGCTTGCCCGCGACCGTAAGCTTTCAGAAGGACGTTCAGCCCTTCCTAATCACCACCTGCGGTGGCGGCAGTGGTTGCCACGTACTCGACGCTGCCTCGACGATGTCGTCCGGCGGCTACAATCATGCCTACGACTGGGTGACCGCGGGTGCGCACGCTTCGTCGTGTCCGGCAACGCCCACGCCCATGCGATTCCAGGTCCTGCTTGCGACGATCAACGCTGCGAATCCGGCCAGCTGCTCGAAGTCCCGGAAAATGCCGCCGCCGGACGCCACTGGTGCGGGGCTGCGGACTCCGCTCACGCCGTGTCAGGTCGCGGCCCTGCAGGCCTGGCTTGCCGAACCGCTGGTCACGCAGACGCATCGCGCGGACGACTCGTCGCCCACCACACCGTATCCGATGCCGCCGTTCAACTGAGGCAGACCTTGCTGCGCACATCGGTGTTGGGCGATTTCCAAAAGATATCACCAGGGCTCGCCCCTCTCCATGCAGACAGCTGATGAAACGCCGCTCCTCGACCGCTCACGCCCTCTCGGCGATCGGGCTCGTTGCGTTTGCCTGCGGCGGCGGCTCGTCGGCCACGACGGGTGGTGCGGCGAACGCAGCGGGCGGAGAGTCAACCGCAACGGCGGGCGGAAGCGGCGCGCCGGGAGGAGCGGGAGTTGACGCGAGCGGCAACGGCTCGAGCGGCAACGGCTCGAGCGGCACGGCCGGTAGCGGCGTAGGCGGCAACTCGGCACTGCTGATGGGCGCGGGGGGTACGTCCGCCGGCAGCGGCAGCGCTGGCGACATAGGGGGTGCTCGCGGATTGGGCGGCGCGTTGGTGTCGAGCTCGGGCAGGACATTCAGCGCGAGTGGTGGTGGCACGAGCTCCGGCGCGGCGGGCGCTAACGCGGCTCCGGCGGGGGGAGCCGTCGCAGTCGGAAATGGCGGCAGCGGGGGCGGAGTCACCGCGGCCGGCGCCAGCGGTGTTGCCGTTCCGGAGCGCGTCGTCGTGACCGGAGTGCGTGGGGTTGTTACACCCGCTGCCGAGGGCAGCGTGAAGGTGCACAACGCCAGCGCAAGCGCCGTCTCCGTAACGGCCTTGACGCTCACGGGGACCCACGCGGGCCTATTCCAAATCAGCAGCCCGCCGACTCTGCCTGCGCTGATCGCGCCCAACGCGGATCTGTCGCTCACGATTCAGCTGCTCACGAACAGCGCGAATCTACCTTCTGCCCCCGCGCAGAACGATGGAGCGACCTATCTGAGTGCCAACCTGAACCTCGCGCTCAGCGCGGGCGCGGCTCAGGTTGGCGTTTACGGCTTGGTTTTGACGACGGCCACGCACGAAGCGACCCTCGGGCAAATCCTCAAGACCCTGGGCTACCCGCTGAACGTCGGATTAGCTCAGAACAACGCGAATCCCAACAGCGGTGGGACTTCGACGCTAGCTGGCGTCGAGGCCGGGACCGACGAGATCGCCGCGCCGCTGTTTCAGAAAGCAGGCACTGGCAGTGTCACGCTGGAAGCGATAGCTCGCTTCTCCCCCAAAGGCCCGATGCCGTTCGGTTGGTATCCAAAGGGGGCTCCTACTACGCGGAATACGGTGGGAACCATGGATCAGATCGCGGATCCCCAGACCTCGGACAAGGCCAGGATGGTGACTCCGCCCTTGAGCGGCGCCCTGACCTTCGATCCGGCTGCGCAGACCTTCGGGATCTGGGTCTACTCGGATCAGCTCAGTCAAAAGTACGACACCGGCGGCACAATGAGTAACGGCGACTACGACTACTCGGAGGATGCGCCCAATTCGCCTCCCAATGTGCACCGTACGAAGGTCTATCCGCTGAAGAATTCCGCGGGTACGCTCGTCGCCAACACGTATCTGCTCGCCGTCGAGGAAGCGGCCAATGGGGACTATCAGGACTACGTGTTCGTGCTGGGGAATGCCAAGGTCGCACCGTAGCCAACGGCTTTGCGAATCGAGCTGAAGTTCCAAACTTCCGGCAAGTAGCGGCCCGGGTCGACCCTTTCATTGAGCAGTAGTCTTCTGCGCATCGATTGACTCTGCGCTCCCGTGGCCGGCGGGCGGTAGTGCCATTTGATTCGTTGTTGCGAGGATCATCAAGATGATGAAACGTGACCTGCGCTTCTCGCGTCGTAACCTGCTTCGGACTCTCGGTGCGGGCGCCGCCCTATTGCCACTTTTGGAGTCGGATCCGGCAGATGCGCAGTGCCTGGCAGGGGGGATCAAGCGTCTCTACATTTTTGCGTGGCCCGACGGAATGCTCAGCAGCACGAATAGCTGGTCGGCCACGGGGAACGACCCCTCGAGTTGGAAGCTCGCCCCGTTCCAAGCGTCGCTCCAGCCGTACCAGAGCGATCTCTTGCTGCTGAACGGGGTGGACTACAAGTTCCTGCGGGATGGTCCGGCCAGCGAGCGAACTGGACACGCATGTCTACCCGGCATGTTGACCGGCGCCTTGTACAAGTCAGCGGGCTCGAGCACCGCGGGTGACGTTGCTGGCGGCCCTTCGGTTGACCAGTTCATTGGTAGCAAGCTCAAGGCTGGCGGCTACGGCGGCTTAGTGAGCCTGAATCAAGGCGCGTTCGTGGAGAGCACGGCGCGTTTGTCGTGGGCGGCGGCCGGCCAAGCAGTGATTCCGGACTTCGACCCGTACCACGTGTTCAACACCTACATCAAAGGCAAGATCACGGCGCCAGCGAGCTCGGGCACGCCAGCCACGCCGCCGGCAACAACGCCGACCGTTGATTACGTAAAGGCCAGCCAAAAGAGCATCCTGGACGCAGTGATGGCCGACCTCAACCGGTTCTCGAACGTGGTGGGAACGGCGGACAAGGCCAACATCGATCGGCATCTCAGCTACGTGCGCGATATCGAGGCGGGACTGGCGACAATGACCGGAACCGGAACGGGATCGACCGGCACGAGCGCTGCGACCACCGGTAGCGGCGCTGCGTGCGGCGTACCAGCCGCCGCGACGGCGACTCCGGTGGCGTTCAAGAACACCGACAATATTCCGGTGATCGCCAAGCTGCACATGGACCTAGCGATCGCTGCATTCGCCGCGGACCTCACGCGCGTCGCTGTCATGCAGATCGGCGATCAAGGCGCCGCGCACCTCATCTTGTCGTGGGCCCCCCTCAACTTCAAGTCGGGTGGCCCCAATCCGGGCGACGCCAATACGGGCGACGTCAACGGGCTACACGCCATCGCGCACCGCAATGTGGCCGACAAGGTGGCCTGCGATACCTGGTTTCAAAGCCAGATCGCCTACGTCATCGGTCAGATGAAGAGCATCGCCGATCCGTCCGGCAAGTCGATGCTCGACAGCAGTGTCGTGGTCGGCATGAACAACATGCGCACCGGCACGCATGAGACAACCGGAGTGCCGGTCGTAATGGCCGGGAGCTGTGGCGGCTACTTCAAGACCGGTCGCAGCCTCGCTCTGCCAGCAGGCACGCCGAACAACGGGCTCTTGATCGCCCTCTGCAACGCAATGGGGACACCAACGCAGACGTTCGGCGACGCCATGTATGGCGGTGAGCTGAGCGTCCTCAAGGGTTGACATGAGCGGCACGCGCGCACTGGAGAATGCGATGAAAGTTCAGAAACTAGAGCGCTCCTGGCAACTTGTCGCGACCCTGCTGTCGCTCGCAGCCGTATCGGCGTGCACCGGCACAGTGAGCGACGTCGGCGGCGGCCCCGCAGCGACGAATTCCGCGGGCGGAGTCAGCGGACTGGCCGGAACGAGCGGGTCGATCTCGAACGGCGGATCGAGCGTCGGCGGCGTGGGCGCTGCGGGAGCTATCGGAGTCGTGGGCTCCGCCGCGGGCGGGGGAACGTCAACGACGAGCGGCGGCTCGAACGCCAGCAGCGGAGGTGTGGCCGCGATTCCAGATGTGAGCGGCACGCCGGTTCCGGAGAGCGCCGGAACGTTGGTCATGCGGCGCCTCACGTATCGTGAATACGATCACATGGTGGCGCGATTGCTCGGGGACACCACCATGCCTGCGTCCGGGCCCAACGGTTGGTCCGCCGATGCGGTCGCCGACACCGGCTTCGTTTCGCCGAACAGCGTCGCGAGCTATCACGTCACGGTCTACAATCAGTCGGCGAACGCGCTGGTCGACACGGCCCTCA
Organism: Sorangium sp.; assembly: GCA_019695485.1. Lineage (GTDB taxonomy): Bacteria > Myxococcota_A > Polyangia > Polyangiales > Polyangiaceae > PMG-095. The sequence goes on along the minus strand of JAEUAF010000336.1, from coordinate 2,834 downwards.
AAGCTTGGGCCGCGGGGCAGAAGACAGGGCTGTTCGTCATTCCCTGCACGAATCCGACGGCTGCGCAGGAAACCGCCTGCGCCACGAGCTTCATCACGACCTTTGGCAAGCAAGCGTACCGGCGCCCCGTGGCGCCCGCTGAGCAGGCCGATCTGCTGAGCCTGTTTTCGACCGTTCGCTCGACGGACCAGCTGAGCTTCACCGACGCGATCGGAGCGATCGCGAAGGCGATGCTTCAGTCGCCCAATTTCCTCTACCACTGGGAGATTGGTCCCACCAAGCCAGCGCTTGGCGCGGACGGCCTGGCGCCTCTCACGTCGTGGCAGGTTGCGTCTCGCCTGGCCACGTCGTTGTGGGAGAGCATGCCGGACGACACACTGCTCGCGGCCGCTGAAAAGAACGAGCTCGCGACGCCTGCGCAAATCACCGCTCAGGCGCAGCGCATGCTCGCCGACCCGCAGGCGTCTCAGTCGTTGTACAGCTTTCACCTGCAATGGCTGTTCAACATGGGGTTTCACGTCACCGATCTGGGCGCGATCGCGGCCAAGCCCAACTCGCTCTTGACGGCGGCGGCCGCGGCCGGCCTGCAGAACGAGTTCACTCAGTTCATCGCATCGGTGTATGCCCCACCGGGCGACGGCACGCTAAATACGCTCTACACCGCGCCGTACGCGTTCGTGAACCAGGATCTGGCAGCGATCTACGGGGTTATGGGGCCAGCCTCCGGCTTCAGCAAGGTGAACCTGGACCCGACCGAGCGCGCGGGGATCTTCACGCAAGTGGCATTCTTGGCCGGTATCGAGGACAGCGTTGCGGACAACCCCATCTATCGTGGCTTGGCTATCTATACCAAAGCTTTGTGCGGGGTGATGGCGCCGCCGCCGCCCAACGTTCCGAGCGTCGTCTTCAAGGACATGGGGACCACGCGACAGGCATATGACACGCACGGCTCATCGGCGTGCGCGACGTCGTGCCATAGCGTCTTCGATCCACCCGGCTTCGCTTTCGAGAATTACGATGGCGTCGGGAAGTACCGCACGACCGACGCGGGCCAGCCGGTTGACGCGACTGGCACCTTTACGGGCCCAGTGCTCGCGCCCGGAAGCGGCGGCACGGTGTTCAAATTCAACAACGCGATCGAGCTCTCCAAGCAGCTCGCTGCTAGCCCCGAAGCGCAGGCGTGCGTCGATCGCCAATGGGCGCGGTACATGCTCGGCCGCATGGAGACCACGGCTGATCAGGGATCGTTGCAGACTGCGTTCAAGAAGGGCGCCGAAACGCCGGGCTTCTCGCTGCGCGACATGCTAGTGACCTTGTTGTCCTCGAAGGCATTCCTCTATCGTCAGCCGTCTGCGGGCGAGCCGATCTAGCGTGCTGTGCGGCCCATTCCTGAGCTTTGGGGCCACCGCTGGGTCGACCCAAAAGCGACGGTTGCCTCTGAGACGAAACACCAATTCGACGACGCGTGTTAGCGGGTCGGTGGCAGTTTCGCTGCTGCTGGCGGCGGGCGTTTGCGACTGTCGCAGAGTCAAGCAAGCACCGGCAAGCTTCGACGCGGCCGGAGAACCCGCGATATCGGGCGCTGGCGCCTCGACTCGCGCAGCTGTTGCCGCCTGGGCGACCTGGCCGATGCCGAACTCCGCGCCAGGCTTGCCCAATCCACAGAGCTTCGACGCGCAGGATCCGAACGTGGTCGTCGACCGCGTCACTGGCCTGATGTGGCAACGCAACGTCGACGACCGGCCTGCGACGCTCGGCGAGGCCAAGCAGCACTGCGAAAGCTCGTCACTCGCCGGCTACGACGATTGGAGGCTCCCGTCGCGAATCGAGCTGGTTTCGATCCTGGATCTAACGCGCGTTCAGCCCGCCATCAACGTGACGGCGTTTCCAGGAACGCCGAGCGATTGGTTCTGGACCGCGTCGCCTTCCGCCGAAAACGCCGAAGCAGCTTGGTACGTCTACTTCTATTTCGGCTACCCAAAAACAGATCTCGCCTCGAACCAATTCTCGGTACGCTGTGTGCGGACGAACACGCTCGGCCCGACACTCGCGACACGCTATGAGGTTCAGTCCGACACGGTGCGAGATCTCGGGACGGGGCTGGTTTGGCAGCGCGCCGTGCCTCTCGAGTCGTTCACCTTCGAGGGCGCGCGTGCGTACTGCCAAGAACTTAGCCTGGGCGCGCAGCAAGGATTTCGCGTGCCTAGCCTGGTAGAGTTGCTCACGCTCATCGACGAGCACGTGGCACTCGGGCCAATGATCGACGCCAGTGCCTTCCCAAATACTCCGAGCGAAGCGTTTTGGAGCTGCTCCGATTTTGGCGGGACAGCAGGGTTGGCTTGGCAGCTCTACTTCGACCATGGCAACGCCTTGTACGGGCTGCCGAGCGCGCCGTTCCGCGTGCGCTGTGTGCGGTGAACTAGCTGGTTTTGCGGGAGGTCGGTCTGGGTTGGCGCACGCCTGACGTGCGCAATTGGCGCTAAGCGGCACGCCTCCCGGGCGCAGCAGGCGACCAAAAAATTGTCCATGGATGAACAGATATTTCGGCTAAGCGCACGCGATTTGGTCAGCGCAGATCGGAGAAACGTCCATGTCTAAGGCGATCCGTCCATTCCCGGCGGAGCGCGCCCGGGCCTAGCGTGCGGCTGCTATGAGAGGTTCATCCAGGCGCTCGCACCCCGGCCAGCAGCAGCTTGATCGGGACGGCGGTGCGAGCTCGGCTATCGCGTCAATTCCCGCAACAGATGCCCTCCCCGAGCGCAGGCGGACGCGAATGGCGAAGGGCGTGGTTTCTTCGCTAGTTCTTTGCGGGCTCGGGCTTTCGTTCGCTTGTA
>JAEUAF010000099.1 GCA_019695485.1 Sorangium sp. | reverse complement strand
GCTTCGAGCTCGGGCGCGGCGTCGATCCCGCCAGCATTCGCGCCGAGATCAAGAACGGAGTGTTGAGGATTGAACTCAAAAAGAGCGAGACACTCCAACCGCGTCGCATCGAGGTTCGCTCCGCCTAGTTCGAAGCGATCGCGGCCCCGCCTTGCGCCTGTCCGTGAACGCTCCGGCCCGCGCCATCGATGGCGGGCCTGGGCGCCACGGGCGGCGGCGGGCCCTTTCCTTGACCCGCTTGCGGCGCTCCGCTACCTGAGCGTGTGTGCCGACTGCGCCGGGCCCGTGGTTCGTGTACGTCTTGCGCTGCGCGGACGACACGCTCTACACGGGCATTGCGCGGGACGTCGCGGCGCGGATCGCCGCTCACTCGAGCGGGCGCGGCGCGCGCTACACGCGCTCTCGAGGGCCCTTCGAGCTCTGCGCCGTACGGCGCTGCGCGTCGAAGGGCGAAGCCCTGAAGCTCGAGCACGCGGTCAAGCGCCTGCCGCGCAACGACAAAGAAGCGCTCTTCGTCGGCCGGCGTTTCGCCCGCTTCGCGCGCCGCCACTTGGGACCAAAGCTCGCCCCGCACGCCTGAGTCCGGGCCCTACGGCTTCGCGGCGTGCGCCTTCTTGCGACACACGAACGACGACAGCAAGCGGAGCGTGGCGCGCGTTTGGCCTTGCGTCAGGTGCAGCATGCCGGTGAGCGTGCGCTCGTCGACCTCCAAGTCGAGGTGCGGTGGCACTTCGAGGTGCGTCTCGCCGGCATTGGAGCCGGACAGAGCGCGCAACGCCGACGCCGCCGTCCAGGCATCCGCAAAGAAATCGTGCATCTGGGCCGAGACGCGTGACGCTTCCTGCTTGGCCGCTTCGGCGCTGGTCGCCTCGAGCTCCACTTTCAGGTCGACGGATTGATCCGCGTTCGCGAAGGCCTCCAGGCGCATCTCGCTGATGCGCTTCGGCAGCGTGAGCCCGACGCGCTCGAGCACTCGATTCGGGTTTACGAGCACGAGGCTCGCGGTGCGCCCTTCGGCGCTCGGCACGCGCAGCGGCTCCTTGACGCGATGTAGCGCCTCCCACCCCTTGCTCGGCGTCACGAAGAACAAATCCTTCTGCTGCGGCAGCAGCACGCGCTGGTTGCGCCCGAGCCTCGCGGAGGCGACGTCCGACGCCAGCCAGCGCCCGTTGTCGCCGCTCTCCTCTACCAAGGTCTGCATCACGCCATGCACACGCTCAGCCGAGAGATTGTGGCGAACAGCGGCCGTAAGCTGGTTCGAATCCATCAGCCCTGGACCCACGACCAGCACGCCCTCGAAGTCATTCAACGGATCGATGCCCTGATCGAGAAAACGCTTCCACTCCCGATCGCACGCAGCAAGCTCCGTCAGCTGCTTGCCGAGCGGATTATCGCGAAGGCTCCCAAACCAAAGGCCCATGGTGACCGCGGGCTTGCCGATGATCTTACTGTTCGGGCTCCCCTCGAGCCCGACCGCCTTGACCTTGTCCTTCTTGACCTCCTTAGGCTTGTCGGGCGTTTTGTCGGCGTCGGGCTTGGGCTGCGCCCCCGCGAACTTCACGTCCGCGGGTGGCGCCATCTGCATGCTGGGACCGTCCGGCGGCTCGGCGTGGGCCTGTTCGCGCCGCACTTCCTCGCTGTGCAGCGCCTCGCGAAGCTCGACCTCCACCTCCTGGGGTGGCGGGGGCTTCTGGGTCTTTTCAGCGAGCGGCTTGCCAGTCAGCCGACTCGCCAAACGCAAGACGGGCAGCGCCGGCGTCAGCGGAAAGTGAAGAGCCAGCGCGAGCCCGAACGCGATGGCGATCCGCTTCTTCGAGCGGTCCAACACGCTAATCAGGGAATCGATGCTCGGCATGCAACCCGGCCCACGAGCCCCGTGGGCTAGCGCAGTTAGTCGGGGCGGTCCAGCGCGGGCGGCCAGCGCCGCATCAGGGCGCGGCGGGCTGAGCGTCGGCGGGTGCGTCCGGGGCCGGCTCGAACGTGAGCGGGTAAGTCACGACGGCGCGACCGCCTTGAGGCGCGGGAAAGTGCAGCGATTGGAACGCGCGCAGCACGCAATCGATGACATGATTGTTGGGCAGATCCGTGCCCTGCTCGAGCGATGCCGCGTACGGCACCGAGCCATCCTCTGCGACGACGAAGTTCACGAGAATGCGCCCCCGGAGCTCGGGGTGGCGCTGAGCTGCTTTTGCGTAGCACGCAGTGAACTTGGGCATCGCCGCCTGAATGCCGTCGTTCAGCGCCGCCTTTGGCAATTGCCCGCGCGTCGGGCCCGGACTCGCTTCGACCCCCGGCGGCGGAGGCGGTGCCTCGGCTGGGACGGGTGCCTGCGCGTCGTTTTTGGGCTCGACGGGTGGCGGCGCTGCGCTCACCACTGGCTCCACGACAACGACGGACTCCGTAGGCGGCGGCGCGCTCGGCTCGCGTGCAAATAGCTCGCAGCCCGACGCGAGGCTCAGCCAAACACCCAGCAGAACTGTCGACGTCTGTCGGCCAAAACTCATGTTCGTCACCTCGCGGCCCTCTCGATTCGCCGAAAAGGGCCCTTCGCGCTCCCGCTCGGCGAGACGCATTGGGATTGGTAGAAAGAACGCAAAGCTGGTATAGGCGCCCTCGAGTAGTAGCAGATGGCCATTCAGCGAACCCTGTGCATCATCAAGCCGGACGCCGTAGAAAAAGGCAAAGTCGGCGCAATCCTCCAGCGCGTGCAAGAGGAAGGCTTTCGCCTGCGCGCCCTACGCCAGGTTCACCTGAGCCGGCGCCAGGCCGAAGGGTTCTACGCCGTGCATCGCGGTCGTCCTTTCTTCGAGGACCTCTGCGAGTTCATGAGCCGCGGCCCCGTCGTCACGGCCGCGCTGGAGCGCGAGGAGGCGGTTCAGCGCTGGCGTGAGGTGATTGGCGCCACCGATCCGGCAAAGGCCGACAGCGGCACCATCCGCAAGTTGTACGGCGCGAACGTCGGAGAAAATGCCGTTCACGGGTCGGACTCGGAAGCCAATGGGCGCCTCGAATGCGCCTATTTCTTCGCCGAGATGGACCTCGCCTGACGCTTTTCGTCGCCTCTTGCCGAAACGAGCGCTGGGGTAGCGCTGGTTTCTGGCCGCGGAAGTACGATTCGAGCACCGTCGCCCGGTGGGCCTTCGGCGTCGCCCGAAGGTTCTAGCTTAAACAGTTCGGCGAAGCCGTGCTAGCGTACCTGGTTCTGGGATATGGATAGCGAGCGGCCGCCGCCATCTTCGAGGGATGCAACCCTGTCGAGTGCTCGCGGTAGCCTGCGAGAGACGCTGGGGTCACTGCGCAATCTGGCGCAGCTTCTCCATTCCTTGCGCGTCGCGCCCAAATCCCTGACCTCGGTCCTGCCGGACGTCATCGACGCCTGCGTGCCGATGCGGGTCGCTGCGGCTGGCTGGCTCGAGGCCCTGGGAACCGATCCTCGCGTGGCCCCGGCCCAGCGCGCGCTCGGACAATTCTTCTTCCCGCGCATCGACGAACTCGAGGCCGCCCTGCGCGACGGCGCCGCTCGGCCGATGAACGCGAAGACTCGGCTCACGCTGGAGGACGCGGTCTCCAAGTGCTCGTTCGAGCTCGACGCGGCCCGAGAGCTCTTGGAGTTGATGGAGGACGCAGTTTTCGCTCGCGGCGTGCGCCTCGATCCTCGGGAGCTCGTCAGGGAAACCTTTACCGCTCCACCAAGTGCCCGCGCCGAGGGGCGCTCGCTGGTTTCCGCCACCCTGGCGAGTCACGATTTCGGTCAGGAAATCGAGATTAGCCCGCGCGTGGCCATGGTGCTGATCGCGCTCGGAGTGGAGCTCGTCGGCGCGCGTCCTGGCCGCGAAACCCCGCATGTCCTGGTCACGAGCAGTGACGAGAGCATGTGTTCGGTGCGCGTCACCCGCAAAGCCTACGCCACGGGCGAACCGCTGGTCCTGGCCAGCCGAGGGGTCATCGAGCCCACCCTGGCCTGCCTGAAAGCGGCCGCGGCGATGACCGGTGGCGACATCGAGTGGGACGCGACCAAGGAGGAATTCTCGCTGAACTACCGGCGCGCGGATGACGAACTCCGCGGCGGCACGGCCTGAAACCTGGACGACTCGCGGCCGGAGCCGGCTCGATTTGCCGCGTTTGTCTTGCCGCGCGCGGAGGGGCCTCGTAAACCCTGGCGCATGAACGAGATCGAGCTCAAGGCCCACATCGAAGCTGCCTTCGCCGACCGCGCGTTGCTGAAGCAGCCGGAGTACAAGCAAGCAGTATTGACCTTGGTCGAGCTGCTCGACACCGGTAAACTGCGCGTGGCGACGCAGCAGGCGGTCGGCTCGTGGACGACGCACGCCTGGATCAAGCAAGGCGTGCTGCTCTACTTCGCGGTCGCGGAGATGCAGAAGACGCACGCTGGGCCGCTCGAGTTCTACGACAAGATCCCGCAAAAACACGATTTGGATCGCTTCGGCGTGCGCGTGGTGCCACCCGGCGCCATCCGCTACGGCGCGTTCGTGGAGCCAGGATCAATCGTGATGCCGGGCTTCGTGAACATCGGAGCCTACGTCGGCGCCGGCACCATGGTCGACACCTGGGCCACGGTCGGATCGTGCGCACAAATTGGCAAGGATTGTCATTTGTCGGGTGGGGTTGGCATCGGTGGCGTACTCGAGCCGCCCGGTGCGCAGCCGGTGATCGTGGAAGACGGCTGTTTCATCGGATCGCGCGCGATCATCGTGGAAGGGATGATGGTCGAGCGCGAAGCGGTGGTCGGTGCTGGCGTCGCACTCACCGCCTCGACCGCCATCATCGACGTGACGGGCCCAGAGCCCGTGGAGTATCGCGGCCGCGTGCCGTCACGCAGCGTCGTCATCCCCGGCATGCGCACCAAGCGCTTCCCCGCCGGCGAGTATCAAATCGCCTGCGCCCTCATCATCGGTCAACGCAAAGAGAGCACGGATAAGAAGACCAGCTTGAACGCCGCGCTACGCGATTTCAACGTCTCGGTGTGAGCGCATGAGCCTCGCCGAAACGTTGTTGTGGCTGTGCCACATCCAGTCCCCCATCGGCGAAGAACAAGCGCTGTGCGCCGCGGTCGAAGCGCGGATTTCGACCGCGGCGTTGGCCGGTCGTGTCCGACGCTACGGGGACTCGCTCGTCGTCCCCGTCAGGCGCGGCAGCGGCGGCCCGCACGTGGCGCTCGCTGGCCATCTCGACGTGGTGCGCACCGAGCACGATGCCCCTCCGCGCATCGAAGGCGATCGACTGTACGGCGCGGGCGCCGCCGACATGAAGAGCGGGCTCTGCTTGATGCTGAGCTTGCTCGAGGCACCCTTCGCGCCGCGGGTCGACCTCACGCTCGTGTTCTACGCGCGGGAAGAAGGGCCGTACGCCGAAAACGAGCTCGGCCGCGTGCTCGCCGAAGACAGCGAGCTTACGCGCATTGCGCTCGCGATCGCGCTCGAACCGAGCGACAACAAACTGCAGCTTGGGTGCGGCGGCTCGCTTCACGCAACCGCGCGCTTTCAAGGGCGCACGGCGCACAGCGCCCGCCCCTGGCAAGGCGACAACGCGATCTACAAGGCGCAGGGCCTACTGGCACGACTGGCTCGACTCGAACCGCAAGCAGACAGCGTGGACGGCCTCACCTGGCAAGCCGTCACCAGTGCCACGCTCGCTCACGGCGGCCGCGCGCGCAACGTGATTCCCGATCGCTTCGAGCTCAATCTGAATCATCGCTTCGGTCCGAGCACGTCGCTAACGCAAGCCGAGGCGAACCTTGCGCAGCTCGTGGCAGGCGAAGCCGAGCTCGAGTTCGTCGACCGCTCGCCGGCAGCCCCGCCGCTGCGTTCGAATCCGCTAATCTCGGCGCTCGCCGAGAGCGGCGTGCACGCGGTCGAGCCGAAACAGGCGTGGACCGATGTCGCGCGCTTTGCGGAACTCGGCATCCCCGCGGCAAACTTCGGCCCAGGCGTCCAAGCCCAAGCTCACCAGAAGAATGAGTGGACCAGCGTGGAGCAGTTGGCCGAGGGCCAACGGATTCTGGAGCGCTGGCTTTCGAAGATCGGTAGCCCGACGTGAGACGAAGGCGCGACGCGCTGAGGTAGGGAAGTGTCCGCAGCCCTGGTTTTTCAGGGCAAACACCCGGAACTGTAAGGCCCGACCCAGCACCGCGTTCTCTCCAGCGAACCCCAACTGGAGAAAGACGCATGACCCGCTTCGTTTCCTCGATCGCCGTAACTGCTCTGTTGAGTGCCTGTGCCGGAACCTCGACGTCCCCGGCGCCTTCGCAAACCGGCGGCAGTTTCGATCGAGTGCCGGGCGCCGGCGCGAACGAGGTCAGCAGCCGTCCGCCGCAGGCGTTCCCGGAAAGCGAAAGC
>JAEUAF010000044.1 GCA_019695485.1 Sorangium sp. | reverse complement strand
GGCGTCTCGCTCTGGTCGCGCTCGGCGCCAACGTCAGCGCTGCCCGCGAACGCTCGGCAGACGGCGCTCAATTTGGCTCCGCCGCCGGCGATTGCGACCATCGAGCGGCCCGAGCCGGCACCCGCCGAGCCCGAGCCCGCTGCTAGCGACGCGGCGGAGAAGCCTTCTGCCGCAAGAGCGCGCCCCACACGCGCGCCCGCTACTGCAACTGGTGACTCACTGGCAGACGAGCTCGAGGCACTCGAGCCGGCGCGTCGCGCGCTGTCGCAGGGCGATTCGGCGTCGGCGCTCAAATTGCTCGACGACTACGCGCGCCGCTTCCCACGTCGTCGCTTGGACGCGGAGGCCAGCGTGCTGCGCCTGGAGGCTCTGGTCGCGCATGGCGACAAGAGGGCCGCGCAACGCTTGGGTCAGGAATTCCTGGCGAAGCATCCCCAAGGGCCCTATGCGCGACGCGTCCGCTCGCTCATCGGCGAAAATGCGGCTGCCAAAGCCCGCGACCCGTGACGCGCGCCAGGGGTTTTGCGTGGCTCGACGTTGCTGCCTGAATCGTTCGCGGGAGCTCGCTGCGGGGGCGTGCCTTGCGCTGCTTGCCAGCGCGTGAGACGGCGACGTTTCGCTTGGTTCGTGGGGAGGCAACTCCGGGGGCGTGGCCAATGTCGGCGGCGCAGGCGGCACTTCGGTCGCCGGGGCGACCAGCGCAGCTGGCGCAGGCGGGCTTGCAAGTTGCGTCGTCGGCGGCACTCCGGGACCCTTCAACCAAGCGGGTGCTCTGGGCCTGACCCGAACGTTTACGGATTGGTCTTGGTCCGCCCCCTCGGACTCGGTCGAAGCGGAATTGCGCATCGAAACCGACCTCAGCAAAGACGGTTACTTCTGGGCCTATCAATTTGGATTCGTCGGCGGGATCGGGGGATTTTTTGGCCTACAACGGCGCGGCGGCTACCAGGCAGACCCACCCGACGGCCCCGTCGAAGTCGCAGAGATGGCGGTGTTCTGGGTGGGCGGCTCACCGCTACGCGCAGAGCTCGGCGACATCCAGTACCCGAACGCGCGCGCCTACCTCGAACAAAAAATGGGCAGTGGCTGGTGGACGCTGCACGCGCGCTACGAGTGGAGCATCTGTCAGAATTACCGCTTGCGCGTGGCCCGGCAGAGCACCGAAGCGACGGGTGACATTTGGTACGGCGCCACGGTTCGCGACGAAGTCACGGGCGTGGACACCTTCATCGGTCGCGTGCTGGTGCCGGCCGCTTGGGGCCAGCTCTCGACGGCCGGTAGCACTTGGATCGATCGCATCGGTCGCGGAACCCTCACGACCTGCAATGACATCGAATACTCCTCGGGAACGTTTCTGACTCCGAGCGCCGCCAATGGCACTTTGTCGCCGACCAGCCACTCGAATCGCTTCGAGATGCCCGGCTCTTGCCCCAACGCGCGCTTCACCGAACTGCCCGAGGGCGTTCGCCACGAAGTTGGCGTGCCGCGCTAGCCCTTAGCCCTGGACTAACAAGGGCCGCGCTGGAAGCGGCGACCAGGGCTCACCCGTTTCGCAGTCGATGTGTCGAAGGCGCGCGGTGGTCGCTGTGACGTCGATGGCGCCGAGCACGATGGGCAGCTGAAAACGACGAGGTCCGATCGACCCGGGATTGAACACAGAGATCCCCCGGTCCCGACCGATGAAGGGGACGTGCGAATGGCCGCACACGACGAGCGACGCGCGTTCACGAGTCGCCAGCCGGGCCACGTCGGCGCGAAGTTTGGGTCCGTAGACCGCGATGTGCAAAAGCAGCAGACGGAGCTTCAGGGCCGGACCTGCGACGATCTCCAGCGTCAAGAGTTCAGGCACTTCACTCACTTGCGCGTCGATGTTGCCGCGCACGGCGAATACCGGCGCGACCTCGGCGAGTCGGTCCAAAACGCTGAGTTCGCCGATGTCCCCGGCGTGGAGGATGGCGTCGGGGGCGAGCTCACGCAGGCGCTCGGCCGTGGCCGGGTGCGGCTTCGAGTGCGTGTCGGCCACGACGGCCAGGCGGAAGCAGCCGTCCTCCCGCGCGTTGAGCGTGACCTTGCTGGCGGTAGGGCTGCGGGGCACGCGCTACGCTATGTCACGTCCAAAGCGGCCGTGCCAAACTAGATCGCGTCCAGTGCGGCGGACAGCGCGGATTGACGCGGACGAGCGGCGTTGCGATTGTGCGTTCGTGATATCGCGCGCCGTCTTCATCCTGGTCGTTTGTGTTGGTTGTGGGACGAAGGCGCGAAAGCCTGATCCGTCGCTCAAGGTTTGTCGGGAGTTCGGACAAACCTGCGAGTTTTTGCCCGGCAAGCTCGGCGCCTGCGTGGTGCGTGACAACTGCAGCGGCGAGGGCTGCTTCACCTGTCAGTCGCAGCATTGAGCGGGGGGGCTCGGCCCGCGCGCTACTCCTAGTCGCGGTAGGCATCGCGCACCGACACGCACTCTGCGACGCAGGCGAGCAGGGCATCGACCGCCGCTGGATCGAACTGCTTGCCGCGTTGCTGGCGCACGAGTTCGAGCGTGTCGTCGAGGGTCCAGGCCGCCTTGTACGGGCGCTTCGAGAGCAGCGCGTCGAAGGCGTCGGCCAGTGTCACCACGCGCGCGGCGGCTGGGATCTGCTCGCCGACGAGCCCGTTCGGATAGCCCGTGCCGTCCCAGCGCTCGTGGTGTCGGAGCGCGACCATGCGTGCCATCTGCATCAGCTCGGACGGGTGTTCGCCGATGATCTGGGCGCCGATCACGGTGTGCTGCTTCATGATTTCCCACTCCTCGGCGTTCAAGGCGCCGGGCTTCAGGAGCACGCGATCGGGGATCCCGATTTTACCGATGTCGTGCATCGGTGCGGCTTGCAGCAAGAGCTCGGCCTCGTCGTCGCGCATGCCCACCCTGACCGCCAAGATCCGCGAGATATGGCTCATGCGCATGACGTGCATGCCCGTCTCGTTGTCGCGGTACTCCGCCGCTCGCCCGAGTCGTCGGATGATCTCGAGCCGTGTTTCCTGAAGCTCACGAGTCCGTTCGCGCACCAGCGTCTCGAGCGATCGCTGCTGGCGGTAGAGCGCCACGTGCGTTCGCACCCGCGCGCGCACCAAGGACGCCACGTACGGCTTCGTGATGTAGTCGATCGCGCCGAGCTCGATGCCGAGCGCCTCGCTGCCCACCTGCGAGAGCGTGGTCACGAACACTACCGGAATGGCGGCCGTCTTCGGATCGGCTTTCAGACGACGGCACACCTCGTAGCCATCGAGGTCGGGCATCATCACGTCGAGCAACACCAAGTCTGGCGGATCGGCCTCCACGATCTCGAGCGCGATGCGCCCGCGGATCGCGGCTTTGACCCGAAATATGTCGCCCAGCGCGCCGCGCAGGATGTCGATGCTTTCGGGTGAGTCGTCGACGATGAGCACGACGGGGCGCGAGTCTTCCAGGCTTTCGAGCTCAGTGTTCACGGGCTTGACTCCTCGGCGGGTTCCTCGATCTCGGCCTGCAAGCTGATAAGCTCACGCTTCGCGCAGCCGAAGTCGTAGCTCAAAATGGCGGCTTCGAGCGCTTGCAAGCGCGGGCTCAAGTCGGGCCTCGTCGCGCACAGGCTGCGCAGCGTCTCGAAACCCTCGAGCGCCGAGGTGTCGTGGGCGTCGACGAGCGCCTTCAAGCGTTCGAGCGTCGGGCGCGGCCCGACGGCGGGAAGGGTGCCGCTCGGTGCGCGCGGGCGCGAGGCCGTCAGCGCGGCCTGCACGGCGCGCAGCGTTAGCAGCAAGGACTCACGGAATTCGGGCAAGAACGCCTCGGCCGCGCTGCGCTGTCCGGCGCGCAGAATGGCTTCGAGCGTGGCGGAGGCTTGCGCGAGACGCCGGCCACCGATCGCCGCCGAGGAGGCGTTGAGCGTGTGCACCACCAGATGCGCGCGCGGTAGGGCGCCCTCGCCGAGTGCGTGTAGCACTTCGTCCGCAGTTTCGGCGTGACTCGAAGCAAAGCGCTTCAACAAACGCCGGTACATCGAGAGATCGCCGCCCAGCCGCTGCAAGGCCGCATCGATGTCGAGCTCCGCCCCAGCAGCGTTCGCGCGTGCGCGCAGCGGCGGCTCGGAGGACTTGCTGCGCGCGCCGCTCGACGCGGGCGAGACGTCGCTCGAAAACGTCAGCGCCACACTGCGCAGGAAACTCTCTGGCGCCGACGGCGGCGGACAGGGTCGCATGCCCGCGGCGCGACAGCGCGCCAAATCGCTGGCATCGGTGCTCGCCGTACAGGCGAGCAACGGAGTCGTTGCATGCTTCGGGAGCTTCCGAATCTCGGTGGCCACCTCACTGCCGTCCATCCCGGGTAGGTACAGGTCGAGCAAGATCGCGTCGAATGCTTGCTCGCGAGCCAGGGCGAGCGCCGCGTTGCCCTCCATGGCGAGCGCGACGCTCGCTCCCGCACTCACCAAGAGCTCGTAGGCGAGATCGCGCGAGAACTCGGAGTCGTGCACCAGCAGCAGATGGCGACCGCGCAGCGACTCGAGCGTCGGGCGAGGCTTCGCCTCGACCCCTTTGGCTTGAGCGCCGCCTGACAGCTCACGCAGCAGGCTCGCCACCAGCATCGGTTCGTAGGGTTTGTGGAGCGTGGCGCGAATCGGCCCGTCACTCGAAACGGTCACGGAATCGGCCGCCTCACCGCACAGGACCAGCACGGGGAACGAGAGCTCGGGGTGGTCCGCGACCAGGCGGGTGAGCCCGGTCGCTCCGCGCAGGTCGGGCAGCGTGCCGTCCACGAACGCGAGGTCGAACGGCGTGCCGCGTCGCGCTGCCGCCAGCAGCGCGTCCACACACTCGGCGGCGCTCGCCACTTGTTTGACGGAGTAGCCGTGTGAATCCAAGAAGCGCATGAGAGCGCGCGCTTGCACGTCCGAGTCCTCGACGATGAGTGCGCGCAGCCCAGCGCCGAAATCTGCGCGTGGGGGGCGCGTGCGAACCTCCGTGAATGGCGCGGAGAACCAAAACCGACTGCCGCGGCCGGGGCTGCTCTCGACATTCAAGGTGCCGCCCATCATTTCCACGAGCCGCTTCGAGATCGAGAGCCCGAGCCCGGTGCCACCATAGCGGCGCGACATCGAGCTGTCTCCTTGCGTGAACGGGTTGAACAGCGCCTCCAGCCGGTCTGCACTCATGCCGATCCCGGTGTCTTCGACCTCGAAACGCAATTCGGTGCGCCCGATGGGGTCCCGCTCGAGCACGTCGATGCGCAACACCACGTGCCCGCCCTCCGAGAATTTACTGGCGTTGCTGAGCAGATTGACCACGACTTGGTTGAGCCGCAGCGGGTCACCGACCAGTTGCGTCGGCAAATTGGGGTCGACATCGATCACGAACTCGAGCCCTTTGCGCTGCGCGGAGAGCGCGCAGGTGTTGCGGATCTGGGTGAGCCACTCCGCTGTCTCGAACGCCACCTGCTCGAGGTCGAGCTTGTCCGCCTCGATTTTCGAAAAATCGAGCACGTCATTGACGATCTCGAGCAACGCGCGCGCGGCGCTCTCGGCGCGCGACGCGTGGCGGCGCTCCTCGGGTGGGAGCTCACCTCTCAGACAAAGATCGAGATGGCCCAGGATGGCATTTAGCGGCGTGCGAATCTCATGCGACATCACCGCCACGAACTCGCTCTTGGTGGCGCTCGCCTGCTCGGCCAGCTCGCGCGCAGAACGCAGCTCCTGACCCTTCAACAGGGCGCTGATCGCGTTGCTCACGTGGCCGGCGATGTTTTCGTGCAGCCAGGCATCCTCGAGCGAGGCGGGGGCATCGTAGACGATGTAGCCGATCGCCTGTTCCGCGAAAACCAGCGGATAGACCAAGAGAGCGTACGGAGTTTCCGCGTTATCGGGGGCTTCCTGGAGCAGGTTTGCGGCCGGAAAGATCAGGGACTTGCGCGACTCTGGCGCTGGCGGAAGGCTGCCCGGCAGCTTGCGCCACAGCTCACCCGCGTCGTGCGGCAGATCGGCGCTCGACGCATACTCGCCGCGGTAGCGCGCAATGAGCTTGGCTGCCTTCGATTCCGAGCGCGGCACGAACAAGCAGACGTCGCAGTAGCGCACGCCGAGCCCGCCGATGGCTCCCTCGAGCACGCGGGACAGCGCGCGCACGTCCTTGGCGCAGGCGAGGGCGCTGCCGAGCACCCGCGTGGCGTGCGCGTGCTGGACGACGTGCAAGCGGCCGAGCGCGTGGCTGCGCGCTGCCGTTTCGTTCAAGAGCAGTCGCAGTCGCTGCAATCGCGCGAGCGCTTGCTCTGCCGCGGGCGTCGCCTGTGTGGCGCGCGCGCGAGCGACATCGGCAGTGAAGGGGACCAGCGCGTCTTCCCAGCGCAGCGGGTCGTAGCCGAGCGTTGCGGCGGACAACAGCTCGCGCTCGAGCTCGACGAGCTGTGCGTCGCCCTCAGCGCCGTCAGGGGCCCCCGCCGCGTTCGCGATCATCTCGAGCGTGCGCTCGTCGGCCAAGGTTCGCGTGATGCGCACGCTTTGGCTTTCGCAGACCGCACGCAGCGATAGGACGAGCTGCTCAGGGCTCCCGATCGACAAGAGCCGATTCGAGTGTGCGCGCTCGGGCCATTCACAGCCGCAAGAACGACGCAGCACGGGTTCGGTTGGAAGCAGCGTTCGCTCCGGGATTTGCTGTCCCGCGATGCGATCGAGCAGGAGATCTATGGCGAGCGCCCCGAGCCGTTCGATCGGTTGCGCGACGGTGGTGAGCGGCGGACTCGTGCTGCGGGCGTGATCGTCGTCGTCGAAGCCGACGATGGCGATGTCCTCGGGAACGCGGATCTGGCGCTTGGCGAGCGCTAGCGCCGCGCCCGCAGCCATCTGGTCGTTCGCGGACACGATGGCGTCGAAATCATTGCGGCTGAAGCCCCGCTCGTCGACGAGCGTGCGCACCGCGGCCTGCCCCGAGCTTTCGAGGAAATTACCCTGCACGAAGAGCGACTCGTTCAGGCTGACGCCGAGCGATGCGAGCGTGTCGATGACCGCCACCTCGCGTTCGACGCTCTCCGGGTTGTTCAAGTTGCCACGGATGAAGGCGATCTTGCGGCGCCCGTGCACCTCCACCAAGTGTCGGACGAGGCTGCTGATGCTCGGCCCGGACTCGATCGCGACCGACGGCAACCCTGGCAGGCTGCCGATGCTCACCGTGGGCAGCTTGCTTTCCTCGCAGAGCGCTTTAGTGGCAGCTAGGCCAATCGTCGTCGCCAACACGGTCGAGACCGGTAGCAAGCCATCCACCGCTTCGGGGCGGGCCAGGTCGAACAAGAACGAGCCGTCGAATACCGCGCGCTCGCCCTCCGTTCGACGCAAGAAGCTGCCTTGAAAGCCGATCAGGTGCGCACCCCGCCGGTGAGCGGCTTCTCTCGCCCCGTTCAAAAGCCGGATCTGATAGCGAGACATCAGTCCGTCGACGAGGAACGCGATGCGGATCGGAGGGCCTTGCATCAGTTCGTTACACCACGACGGCCGCCCCGGCCTCTCGCCTAAGTCCGCAGCCCGACTCGAAGTTTCCGGCCCACTCTACACCCTCTCTTTGGCAAAAGGAGCTCGAAGTCTGCGGCTCGTGGCTGCGCGTTTTCTTACCTAGCTCGCGTTCGTGACGCGAGTGCGCGAATGCACTACATCGGCGTCGACGCGCCCGCCGAGTCGCTCGATGAGGTAGGTGTTCAGGCAGTATCCGAGCAGGGTGCGCTGCTTCAAATCCGGCAAAATGTGTGGGGCGCGCTCAGCATGGACGGCCGAAACTTGGCTCCAGTGCAGCGCCGGATGTTCGTGGTGCACGCTGTGGAGGCCGTTGTCGAAGGTGAGATAGTTGAACAGCTTACTCGTGAAGTTTCGTGAGTGATTGTCAGGAGATAGCGGGTCACAGCCGACGTGCTGCAGATAGTTGGTGATCATCATGAACGCAGGCGCCAGGGCCGCCGGCAGGCCGACAGCGAACAGGTACGCGGTGCCACCCGTCCATGCCCCGTGCAGTCTCACGAAAAGAGCGAGCAGCGCGAAGTGGCCACCGACCAGACAAGCACTCTGCGTGAGCACATCGACAAAGGGAGCTCCACCGCGACGCCGGACGCGCAGCACGTAGTTCCGAATATGCGGTAGCTGCCAGTAGCTCGAACGAAGTGGGTAGCTGAGCGCGGCCCACAGCGAGTCCTGCTGGGAGTAGCGACGCGTGCTCATGTAGTCGCCGTCCCCGTTCACGTATCGATGATGATTGGCGTGGTGCGTCGGGATCCAGGTGAAGATCGGGCAGCCGTAAAAGAACGAGAGGTAGTTCGCGTACCAGCGGTTGTAGCGGCGTTCGCGGAACAGCGGCACGTGCGTGTGGTTGTGCGTTAGTACCCCTGCGCAATACGACGTGTAGAGCGCGAGCGGCACGAGCGCCCACACAAGGCGCGGCAACATCAGCGCGAGCGCGGGCAGCAGCGGGAACAAGAAGAACGCCCAGACCAGCGTGCGTCGGTCGGCGGAGAAACGCAGATGCATAGAAACCATCCATGGTAGGCTCGCCACTCGAAATGAGCGCTGCCGACATCGTTCAGTCTGCGAGAGCTTCGGGCGGCTTTCCATTCGCCTTGGTTTCGGGTTTTCGATGACACGTCGCGAAGTGCTCAAAGTGGCACGAAAGCCGCCCTCTCAGCCGCGTTCCCGAGCCACCGTGAGTGCCATTTTGGACGCTGCGATTCGGGTTCTCGATCGCGAGGGAGCGGACGCGATGACCACCTCGCGCGTCGCGGAAGTGGCGGGCGTGAGCGTCGGCACGCTCTACCAATATTTCGGAAATCGGGACGCGATTCTCCACGCCTTGCAGGATCGAGAGTTCGAGCGCGCCACGACCATGATGATGCGCGTGCTCTTGGAGGCTGGCGGCGTCGCCGAGCCGCGCGTCGCGCGCAGCGTGATCGAAGAGCTCTTGAAGCTTTACCGCGCGGCGCCGGCGCTGCATCGCGTACTGGCCGTCGAAGGCCTGCGAGTGACAGACAGCGAGCGCGTGCAAGCCTTCGATCTGAGGATCGTCACCGTGATCCGCAGCTTCCTGATGCTGGGCGGCGCCGCGCTCAAGCCGCGCAACCTGGATGCTGCGGCCTTCGTGGTCTACCAGTCGGTGCGCGCGAGTATGCTCGCCTACCTGCTGGAGCAGCCCGCCGGGGTCGACGACGCCACGCTCGTGGACGAGCTTTCAGCGTTGGTCTCGGCGTACCTGATCGGCACGTGAGGTCTTCCGCACTAAGGCGCTAGAAACGCGCGCCAAGGCGGAGTTCGCCGTCGAATGCGACGCTCGGCACTCGGTAAATGGTGGTGTCCGGATTTTGGAACACGAATCGATAGCGGGTCAACGGCAACACTAGCGCCGCGTCGCCTTCGAAGAACCAGCGCCTGCCGAGGGCGACATTGAGGCGCAGGAGCGCATTCAGGCTGCCCCAGAAGCGGGTTTCCGTGGCGGTGTTGGTGATGTTCGTGCCGCGACCGGTGACGGCGCCCAGAGGGAGCGCGATGCACGGCGCAAGACTCAGCGACGGATGCCGGCTGAGGTCGAAGGCGCAGAGCGTCGGTCTTAGATACACGAAGCGAAACGTCGAGCTGGCGCTTGCCACCGTCTGCGTCGGTGCTTCGAGCCAACTGAGGTCGGCGCCGAAACGGACCAGCCAGCTATGCGACGTCGAGCTCGCGCCGAGCCACGCCGACGCACCGAATGCGACGCGCGGCGCCGCTCCGACTAGTAAGCTCGGTCCGGCCGCCACTTCGAAGCGCAGCGGCCTCGCGTCGAGTCGAGGGGGGCGCGCGTTTGGCTGCGTGGTGTCGCTTGGCTGGGGCGCGGATTTGGCCGGGCGTGGCGTTTCGCTGTGGCCCGTCGCACTTGCGTCCACCGGCGCTGTGTCCGATTTCGGGGGGGCTTCACGCGGGGACTCCGCGGCGTTCGCGCCGCCGCTCAGCGACGCGTTTGGGTCGATGGCAAGCGCAGTCGCGAGCGCGAGCGCGGAGCTCACGTCCTTGCACTGCTCGCCTTCGACGGTGCGCGCGACAGTCGTTTGCTCTCTCTCTCGGATCACCAAGCTGCCACTCACGCGGCCGCGCTTCTGCTCGATCAGCACGATGAACGTGCGCACGTCGGACGGCGCGGTCGCGAGGCGCGCGCGCGTCGTTCGTTTGCCGACTTCTGCGACGAACTGCGCCTCGCTGGGACAGGGCGGCGCGGCGCGATATTCGATGCGAATGGTTTCCGTCTCGGCTCGCGCCAGGCTGGGCCCGGCGAGTGCGCTCATGAGGCAGAGCAAGGGCGCCACGCGCGGTCGCGCGCCGGAGTGCAGCGCGCGCTTCACCCACACCCCCGATTGGTAAGTGCGCGGACGACGCTACGCCCACTCTGCCGGAGGCGAGGACTCGTGCTCAATGCAGGGCAGTCTAACCGCATTCTTCGAGGGGAATGCGCGGCTGGGCGGGTGCCTTGCTCCGAGCCTACAGCCCTGCCGAGCCAGCCGCGCGGCGCCGGACGCCAATGGGCGGCTGCCTGGCCGGTCCACCCAACATCGCTCGGCGCGGCGCGTTCGAAGGTGAAACCGTGGACGGCGGACAGGTTCTCGATTAACCGCCCTTAGGCCTTTTCCCGCGGATAGACGGGCCGAGGCCGAGCGGCGAAGACAAAGTGGTCGCTGCCGAGCGGACGAGGACACAATGCCGATTGCGTTGATTACGGGTGTGACGGGCCAGGATGGTTCCTACTTGGCGGAGCTTTTGCTCGCCAAGGGCTACGTGGTTCATGGAATCGTGCGGCGCAGCAGTTCTTTCAATCGGGGTCGCATCGACCATTTGTATGCCGAAGGGTCCCCGGGAAGCGATCGCTTCTTCCTCCACTACGGCGACATGATCGACACCTCCAGCATCACCCGTACGCTGGAGAAGATTCAGCCCGACGAGATCTATCATCTCGCAGCGCAGAGCCACGTCAAAGTCTCGTTCGAGTTGCCGGAGTACACCGCCCAGGTCGACGCGCTGGGCACGCTGCGCATTCTCGACGTGCTGCGCGAGACGAAGCTCAAGACCAAATTCTACCAGGCCTCCACCAGCGAACTCTATGGGAAGGTGCAAGCCATCCCGCAAGACGAGCGCACGCCGTTCTATCCGCGCAGCCCTTACGGCGTCGCCAAGCTCTATTCGTACTGGCTCACCATCAATTACCGCGAATCTTACGGGATGTTCGCGGCGAACGGCATCCTCTTCAATCACGAGTCGCCGCGCCGCGGCGAGAGCTTCGTGAGCCGCAAGATCACGCTCGGCATCGCGCGCATGAAGCACGGCCTGCAGAAGCGCATCGTGCTCGGAAACCTCGACGCCAAGCGCGACTGGGGCTACGCGCCCGAGTACGTCGAAGGCATGTGGCGCATCCTGCAGCACGATCGCCCCGAGGATTTCGTGTTGGCGACGGGTAAGTGCGTCACCGTGCGTGAGCTTGCCACGCTAGCTCTCGGCTACGCGGGCTACGACGTGGTGTGGAGCGGCAAGGCCGAGGCGGAGAAGGGTCACGATCGCAAGACCGGTCAACTCTTGGTCGAGGTCGATCCCGACTACTATCGGCCGGCGGAGGTCGATCTGCTGCAGGGGGACGCGACCAAAGCGAAGACGTTGCTTGGCTGGGAAGCGAAGACCCCCTTCGAAGAGCTCGTGAGGATCATGGTCGAGGCCGACCTCGCGCTGGTCGCGGCCGGGCGTCGCTGAGCTCAGGGGCGCAGCGAGAGCAGTTCCTGACAGACGCGTTCGATCTGCGCGTCCGTCAGGCCGGAGCCCGACGGCAAGTACAGCCCGCGGGGTGATACGTGCTCCGCGTTCGGATAGTGACCGGACACGTCGCAGCCATAGTTCTTGAGGGCCACTTGTTGGTGCA
>JAEUAF010000043.1 GCA_019695485.1 Sorangium sp. | reverse complement strand
GAATCCTCCTAGCTTGTGGGAGGGCTGAGCAAGCAGGTACAGAAATGACGTGCGCTCGGCACAGCAATTGCTCGACTCTATCCCTATGCTTCGACCCACTCGACGTTCCTACGCGGCAGCTGCCCTGATTTGCACCATTGGCTGCGGCGGCAGTGCCTTCTCGGGTCAGGACGCGAGCGGGGGCGGGGCAGGCCTGTCCTCAAGAGGCGGAGGAACTGGCACAGCTGGCACAGGCGGCAAGCTCGGCGCTGGCGGAAGCATCGGCGTCGGAGGCAGCTCCGCTTTGGGCGGCAGTGGTGGCAGCCTGGCGTCGGGCGGTCGTACTTCGGGCGGCGCTAGCAGCGGCGGGCGCAGTGCCGGCGGGAGCGTCGGGGCCGGCGGCTCCATCGGTGGTAACGGCAGTGGCGGGCGCAGCACCGGTGGGAGCGTCGGGACGGGCGGCTCCACCGGTGGCAACGCCAGCGGCGGCGCGCTGAGCTCGGGCGGCAGCGCGGGCTCGGGCGGCGAGACCGCGTGTGTCTCCGGCACGAAATGCAACAAGGAAGGCGACCAGTGTTCCCTGGGCGGCTGCTGCGCGTGCTCGTTGCGTTGCCAAAATGGGACTTGGTCGACGGGGATTTGCCCTCCGTGCGCAGCGCCGATCTGCCCGCCAGACCCACCCCAAGACGGAAGCGCCTGCTCCGTTTGCAGCGTGCCGAGCAATGGCTGTGTGTGGGATCAACAGCCCGTGAACGGCGCGTGTCACTCCGGAAGCTGCAACCAAGATGTGTGGAGCGTCCACGAAAGTAGCTGCGCGTCGGCCTGTTGCAAGAGCGATACGGACTGTGCGTCAGGCGCGTGCGTCTCTGGCGTGTGCAAAGCGTCGGATCCGAATGGCGGCTGCTGGCGCGATGCGGACTGTACGAAGGGCGAGCTCTGCTCGGGCGCTGCGCTGTGCGGATGCAACTTGAACTGCGGCGCGCCCGACACCCCGGGACGCTGCGTCCCCTCGAACCTCGGCTGCTGCCTCAGCAACGCCGACTGCAAGAGCGCTCAAGAGTGCGTGTCGGGGGTGTGCAAGGCCTCGCCGACTGCTGGCTCCTGCTGGTCGAACCGCGATTGCCCCGGAGGCGCCTGCGGCGGCGCATCGGTCTGCGAGTGCGGCGCTGCCTGCATCATCGCCGATCACCTTGGCATGTGCCTCGCGACGCTGTGAGGGGCGCAAGTCACCGAGCGCGGGACAGTCACGCGCAAAGGCTGGGGCTCGCTTCTCGGGTTTGGTTCCACGCGGGCCCGCCGCAAACGCCTAGGCTTGGGCGGGAAACAGCCTCGGAAACAGCACGTCCGCGCTGCTGGTCGTAAACCGCAACGACACGGGGCCTTTGGGAGTCTCGGACGCCACGAGCTTGGCGTCGACGAGCCGGCTCAGGACTTGGCGCGCCGTGCGCTCTGCCGAACCGGTCACCAGGCTAGCCTCACCTCGTGGGAGAGCGCCGCGCTGCAGCAACGCCTTGCAGAGCTTGACCGCGTCGGCCGAAAGACCAAGGTCACGGCTGATGTATGCGCTCAGTCGCTCGCTAAGCCCGTCGAGGTCGAACAAGCCTGACATGAAGGTGAGCTGATCCAAGGCCACCTCGCAGAACCACGTGACGAACTCCTCGAGCGCGCGAAGCGACAGGTTGCCTCGACCGTCGAGGTCGCTCTGCCGCGGAGTGTCGGCCATGTCCATCATGCGCTTGTACTCGCCGCGGTCGCGAAGCCCGCGCGCCAGCCCCCGAGAAATAGACCAAAGCCCGTGCGCGCCAATCCCCGAGTAGAGCGCCATCGCGTGCGCGACAAGCCGGCTAACGCGGCCATTTCCGTCGGGAAATGGGTGAATATAGTTGAGTCGATGGTGGGCCACGGCAATGGCGACGATGCGCGCCGCGGGCCCCAGGGGCTCCAAACGAAAGCGTTGCTCGAAATAGGCCATGAAGGCCGGCACCACCGCGCTCGAGGGTGGAACATGGCGCCCCACGATGTTGTCGTGTCTCGGGTCGCTCCTGAACGCGCCGGGTTGCATCTTGTAGGCGCCGCGGGTGTCTTCGATCGTGGTGAACGCCTCGGGCATGTCGGCGTAGAACTGCTCGTGAACCCAGCGGATGAATGACTGAGCTGCTGGCTCTCCCAACTCACCGCGTGCATGCTGCACGTCGATGGCTTGCTGGACCAGGATGTGGGCCCGCGCTTCGAGCTGCAGGTTGCGGCGTGCCGACTCGCTCTCGAGAGCGTTGGAGAGGGCGCTCTCGATCTCGCGCGGGCGCGCGTTGTGGCCCTCGATGAGGTTGCTGTAATAGCAGTTCATCACGCGCACGAGGCCAGCTAGGCTCTCCGCACTTTGCGGGTGAAGGCGCGATCCTAGAGTTGCGGCCGTCGCCGTGATGGCTGAGAGCCGGTCGGCGAGCTGCTCCGAGTAGCTGGTGAGCTGCACCGGTTCGATGCGCCCCGGAGTTTCGATCAGGCTCATAGCGCCGATCTTCTTTCCGAATCCCGCCGATCTATCACACCGATAAACATTTGATTCTAATAATACTTTTCCGACTTATCGACTAGCGATTGCCGATCTGCTCTGCCGATGCTGACGCGAGCGTCCCCGAGCCGGCCGGTGAGGCAAGTTTCTCGGCTTTGCGCGCGCTGGGCCGCGCCTAGCCCTCGCCCACGTGATCCAACAAGAACACCGCGCGCCGCTCCGCGCGCGAGCGCACTACGTCGAGCCGACCTCGCAGGTGATATTCGCTGACTTCGTCGCCGAGCAGGATGTTTTGGACAACGTGCCAGGTGTCGCCGTCCTTGTCGATTTGGGTGTGTTGGGGGCCGCGCGCTTCCCCGTCGAGGCGAATCGGTTCCGCGTCTTCGAGCAGCGGACGCACGGCTCGCTCCAGATCAGGGATGGCGTAGGCGGGAGTGCCGGGTTCGACGAGGTCGAGCGCGCTTTCGAAGTCTCGATTCCGGAAGGCGCGCAGCAGCGAGAACATCAGATTGCGCAGCATGGCGGTGAGCGCACGCGGGCTGATTTCTGGTTCTTCTTCGTAGGTGGCGTCGGTCGGGCGCGCCGCCGTCGGATCTTTCAAGCGCTCCCACTCGTCGAGCAGGCTCGAATCGACGCCGCGCACGAGCGCGCCGAAGGTGGCCATCACTTCTTCGAGCTCCGGTGTGCGCGCGCCTTCGGGCACGGTCTGTACCAACGTCTTGTACACATCCGACAAGTAACGGAGCAGCGTGCCTTCGGAGCGCAAGAGGCCGTACTCTTTGACGTAGCCGCTGAAGGAATGGCAACTCTCGATGATCTCGCGCGCCACGGATTTCGGGCGCAAGCTCTCGCGTGAAACCCAGGGGTGGTCTTTGGCAAAGAGCTCGAAGCTCGACTCCAAAAACTCCAAGTTGGGCTTCGGGTATTCGACCTTTTCGAGCTCAGCCATGCGATCGTCGTACTCGACGCCGGCCGCTTTCAGCTCGCCGAGCTTCTCGGTCTTGAGCTTGTCGACCTGGCGCGCCAAAACGACGTCGGGATCTTCGACGATGGCTTCGACCAGCGTGAGCACGTCGAGCGCGTAACTTTGGCTCTCGCGATCGAGCCGCTCGACCGCGTCCACCAGATAGACGCCCAGCGCGTGAAACAGCGAAAAATCACGCTGTAATTCGAGGTTCACGCTGACGCCGCCGCCTTCGCTCGATTTGCGAAAGTCGACCACACCCGCTTGCCACAACGAGCGCAAGAGCACGAGCGCGTGTTTGCCGTGGCGGCGCTTGGCCTGCTCGGTTTCGAGGCTGTCCTTGACGAGCTGCTTCATCGAGCGACAGCCTCCCGTCGGGCGCGATAGCACTTGCAGCAGCATGCCCGGACTCACGCGAAAGCGCGACACCAGCGGCTCGGGCTCGGAGGTCCTCAAGCGTTCGAAGGTGCTCGCGTCCCAGGGCACGTAACCCCAGTCGGGTGGCTTCTTGCGCACGAACTTCTTCTTCTTGTTGAACTTGTCGGAGTTCGCTTTGGCCTCGAGCTTCAAGTTCTCGACCACGTGTTCGGGCGCCAGCGCCACGACGTAGCCTTCGGTGTCGAAGCCTTTGCGTCCGGCGCGCCCGGCGATTTGGTGAAAATCGCGCACGCTCAAGATGCGCACCTTGTCGCCGTCGTACTTGCAGAGCTTCGTGAACAGCACACATCGAATTGGCACGTTCACGCCGACACCCAGGGTGTCTGTGCCGCAGATGATTTTGAGCAAGCCCTGCTGCGCGAGCTTCTCCACGAGCAGGCGATAGCGGGGCAAGAGCCCTGCGTGGTGAAGCCCGATGCCGTGACGCAAGAGCTTTTGCATGTCCTTGCCGTTCGGGCTACGGAAGCTTTCGCCAACCAGCGTTTCTGCGATCTTCTTCTTCTCTTCCTTGCTCGAGAAATCCAAGCTCAAAAGGTTCTGGGCGGTCTCGGCGCACGCGCGCTGCGTGAAGTTCACGACGTACACCGGCGCGCGCCCGGCGTGAACGAGCGAGGTCACCGCCTCGTGCAATGCCCACTCCTTGTACTCGAAGCCAAGCGGGACCGGGCGCTCGACGGACTTGACGGTGACGACCTCGGCGCCGGTGTGCTTGCGGAGCACGCGCTCGAACTCCCCAACGTCGCCGAGCGTCGCGCTCATCAACACGAAGCGCGCGCGCGGCAGCGTCAGGAGCGGGATCTGCCAGGCCACACCGCGGTCGCGATCCGCGAAATAGTGAAATTCGTCCATCACCACGCTGTCGACATTGGCGTCCGCGCCGTCGCCCAGCGCTATATTGGCGAGCACCTCGGCGGTGCAACAAATCACGTCCGCGTCGCGATTGACCGTCGCGTCCCCGGTCATCATACCGACGCGCTCGGGCCCGAGCTCGCGACACAGCGCGAAGAACTTCTCGCTCACCAGCGCCTTGATCGGGCACGTGTAAAAGGAGCGGCGCCCCTCGGCGAGCGCCTTGAAGTGCACGGCAGTCGCCACCAAAGACTTTCCGGAGCCGGTGGGCGTATTCAGGATGACGTTGCTGTCGTCCATCACCGCCAGGATCGCTTCCTCTTGGTGCGGATAGAGCGTGAGGCCGAGCCCGCTCGTGTACTTCAAAAACCCTTCCAGAATGCGGTCTGGGCTCGAGTCAGCGGCGGGCGGCAGGCAAGCGTAGAGCGGCGGTTCGTCCATCGGGGCAGCGCCGCATCCCACGGCGAGGCGCGCGCTGGAAGAGCGGAGCCTACGCGGGCGGGTTTTCCTGCTCGCTGATCTCGCGCCGGAATCGCGCGGGGTCCTTGAACAGCGCATCGAGCCGCGTGCGCGCAAGGTCTGCCAGCGCGCCCGCCTGAGGCCCGAGCGCGCACTGCAAGAACACCGCTTCGCGGAGCAGGGGGTCGAAGTCGGTGTGCACGCGCTTCTCGAATTCGGCATCGCCGAGCAGGTCACGGCGCCCAGCGGCTTCGAAGTCGATCACTAGGATTTCGAGCGGAGAGGGGCAGACGATGAAGTTATGAAGCTCCGCGTCACCGTGCACCACATTGCCCGCGTGCAGCGCCGAAAGGCTCGCAAAGGCCCGCTCCAACAAGAAGAACAGCCCTGCCGCCGTGGCCATGTGCAGCTTGCGCGCCTTGGCGACGTTGCCCTCCTCCGTGTCGGTCGTAAATGGCGACAGCCGGTTATAGGGCATGCCGGGGAGCAGGCAGCTCCGAAACGTGCTCGGGGTGTGTCCGATGGGAGGGGGCAAGCCAATGATGGCGCTGGCCTCTGACTGACGCTCGAACTCCTCCTTGGGATCACCGTGGAGCCGACCCGGGTAGTAGGTCTTACGAAAGTGCAGCGGATAGCGCTGGGCCAGGGGAAACAGAGCCCGCGCATCCACGCCGGCAATGACGATGTCCGCTGAAACCAGGGGCATGCCCTGGGCCTCGCGCTTCATGATGGTGCGCACCACGAAGTCTTGGCGCGGGGCCCGTTCGAGCAGCACGGCGTACTCCCGGGCGAGCCGCACCGAGTGCCGCGGAGAAACAGCGACGAGGACCTCTTCGTCCATGGTTTTCAGCGTTCCCAGATTCTGTACGGTCCGCAAGCATCCCGGGTTTGGCCCGAAGGCCCGCTTTTTGGGTCGCCCTTGCGCAGGGCCCGACGGCGACCCAAACTAGCGCCCCGAGATGGAACGAGCCGGCTTTATTGGCGCACTGTTGGTTGTAGGAGCGGTCCTGTTTCAGGTGTGGGTCACGGTGCGCGTGTTCCGCTCCCGTCTCTACGAATCCTCGCAGAAGTCGGCGCAGGCCAAGCTGATTTGGCTGTTGCCCGTGCTCGGAGCGATCATCGCGTTTTCCGTGCTCACTTCTGAAGAGCAGGCGGAGCGGCGCCACAACAACCGCGAAATGCGCGGCTAA
>JAEUAF010000889.1 GCA_019695485.1 Sorangium sp. | reverse complement strand
AGACTGAGCCGTCCCAGGCGAGCGCCGCGTTATAGCCCGCGCTGCTGTCGGCGAGCACTAGCGTTTGAGCGTCAAGGATGCCCGCCGCATAGAAGCGCGCGCGGATTTGGGTGTCGTCGGTGTCGGTCCACGTTACGAGTGTCTTGCTGCCGTCTGTCGCCGCGTTCACGAAGCTGATGCTCGTCGACAATTGAAGGCTCGTGCCGAGCTGTCCAGTCGAGCTTACCGAGACCAGCTGCGTCCCTGCCTTGCTGTAGCTCACCAGGTAGCCGCTGCCGCCGGTCCTAAACACGCTCGGACCCGTGTTCACGGTGGACGAGTCGAGCTTGAAACTCGCGCCGCCGCCGCCGCTCGCGTCGAGCAAGCGTCCGAACACGGCTCCATTGCTCGAGTCGCCGGTCATGTAGACGCTGAGATAGCCGGCGCCGTTGCCGGCGATCGCCGCGCCCGAGTAAAGAGGCTCGTCAGTGAAGGTCGCGAGCGGGCCCAGCGTCGCGTCGGCGGCCAGCGTACGCCGATAGCTCGCGCCACTCGCCCCGCTCCACATTGAAAGCGCGCTACCCGTCCCACTCGACGCGAGCGTCGCGCCGAACGCGGGCGCCTGCGCCGTCGAGAGCAAGATCCCGTTCGGATCGAGGACCTGCCCCGAGGGAGTGATCCGAACGCTTCGCACGCTCATGTCCGTGCGCGATTCGCGTTCATCGGTCCAGAGCACCAAGTAGTCGTTGCCGTTCCAGACCAGGCTCGGATAGCCCTGAGAGTTCGGCACTGCCGTCAGTGGGATTTGGCCGTTTAGAATCTGCAGGTCTTGCCCTAGCAAACTGCCTTCGATGCCACTGCCGAGGAAGCTCAGCAGGTACTTCGAGCCGCTCCAAGCGAGGGCCGTCCGATCGGAGCCAAATGCCACGTTGCGCGGCGACCCGCTGGCGAGCTTGGCGTCGCTGTTGCCCAGCACGGCTCCGACGGCTGACACGCGAGTGCCGTAGATTGATTGCCCATCGCGCCCGTCAGCCCAAGCGACCAAATACTGAGTGCCATCGAACGCCACGGAGGGCAGGCCCGCCGTTTCGCTGGAGTGCGAAATGGTGACGTCTTCGGCGTCGAATGCGCCGCTGTCGTCGATCGAGGATCCGAAGATGCTACTGGGGTCGTCCTGCGTCTGCCAGACGGTCAAAAAATGCCGCCCGCCCGCCGCGACACTGGCCGTCGTCTCGCTGCTTGGGGAGTTCGAAAGCGCAAATTCGCTGGAGCCTTTGGGGGCACCATTCAAATCCAGCAGCCTGCCGTGAATGCGGCCGACGTCGCCGGTGACGTCGTTGTGTGTGTACTCTTCCCAGGTCACGAGCGCGGCGTTGCTGCCAACGGCGATGCGGGGATAGGCGATGGATCCCGGATCGGAAAGCGTATGCTCGGAGTTAGCGAGTTTCTTGCCCTCCGCGTCGAAGGCCGCGACGCCCACGCTCGCGTCGGATGCGTTCAAGCCAAGCCAGCTCACCAGGAACTGGCTGCCCGTCCAACCCACGCTGGGATAGAGGGCTTGCCCACTCGAGAGCGTGAAGTTCGCCGTTCCTTCCAGCGTGCCGTCACTCGTCACGAAGCGACCGCGGATCGTATTTTCGGTATCGAATGCGGACCACGTGACAAGGTAATGTCCGCCGCCGAACGCGACACTCGGGTAGTACTGTTGTTGGGGGCTTTCGCCGAAGTCCAACCAGGTAGCATCCAACACTTTGCCAGTCGCATCCACGCGCACCGCGCGGATGCGTGAATTGATCTCTTGGACGGCAAGGAATCCGCTGCCGTCGCTGGCGATGACCGGATTGTGTCCGAGATCACTCGGCATCAGCACTGGCTGATCGGTCCCGATCTCGGGCCCAACAGCGGGCGCGAGCGCCGATTTGCGTTGTGCAACTGCACCAGACTCGCGACCATTCGGCGCTTGTCCACTGCAGCCACAGGCAGCCACCGCACACACAGACAACCCCAACTTAATAGAAGCCCTCACGCAACACCTCCACAGGGGCCGGAGACTAGCTCGACCGAGCGCATCGCGCTCCCCAGAATCCAAACTGATTGATTCGTCGAGGTCCGGCGATCGGCCGAGAGCTGCGCCATCCGCCCGGGGCGGCCACCGGACCACACTCCGCATTCGCCACCTCAAGTCATTGATATCAAGGCAGATTCCGGCGCCCAATCGCGGCGCGCCGAGGCCCCCTCAGCGCGACCGGCGCCCCCGCTAGGCCGGGCCGATTAACCCGACGCGCAAAGGGACTGGCGCGTCCAACCACAGAAACCCGAGGGAATCCGTGCGACAGCAGCGCTCGCTGCTCCCCTCGGTTGATGACCGGTGTTCGGTGCGCAGCGATGTTTTCTTTCGCTTCAGCGAGAAGCTCTTGTTCAGCGCGGCCTCGTGAGAAGCTCTTCTTCTGGGCGGCCTCGCGCGATCACGGATGCAAACTGAATTCCGCGATGAAACTTCGAAGACCGCGGATTTGCCGCGCGCTACCGGTGTGCGGACTTCCATGTCGCAGGCGAGGCGACTGTGCGGGAGTGCTGACGATGAAGAACCACTAGGAAAGCGCAGAAATAGAGTGGGTCCGTTGTCGGTAGGTGTAAGGACTCTCGGGGCCCGCTAAGTTCGGCACCAACGTTGCAGAGCCATCCGCTCAGACATGACAACATCGAGAGTAGCGTGCACCGCGTGCGATCAAGCGGCCGAAGGCTACAACTGGGGCTTCGCCTTACTGGCGGGCGCAGACTGGTGGCTCGTTGGAGGGCGGGAGGACCCCCGATGGATCTGCCCACATTGTCAGCCAGCCATGACCCACGCCGAAGGGCTCGCGCACGCGACTCAGAACGACGCCAGTCGCGAACACCGCGATTCCACTGCGCGGACAGTCAGGGTCCTTCTCGTCGACGATGAGCAGCTCGTGCGCCGAATGACTGCCCGCATCCTGGGTGATTTCAAGCTGGTGCAGGCGAGCAGCGGGCCCCAAGCGCTCGAGCTGCTGGGCACCGCGGACTTCGATGTGGTCGTATCGGATATTGTGATGCCGGGCATGCATGGCCCACAGTTCTTCGAAGCCGCCTGCCAACGCTGGCCCGCGCTCGCCAATCGCTTCGTGTTCGTGACCGGAAACGTGTTTCGCGGCAGGGCGGAAGTCGATGCAGCGGTGCGTCGACTAGGCCTCGCCGAGAGCCCGCCACTGATCGACAAGCTGCGCTGCGTGAACGACCTGGTTCCCGTCGTTCGACGGGTGGCACGCCCGCCAGCAGCGCGATCGGGTGTGCATTGTATTTCAGTTCCCGACGAATTGCGCCAGTCGTCCAGCGGCTGATCACCGCGCCGCTAGCTACAAAAACGCGACACTTTGCAATATTGCCACGGGCAATCATGCGACGCGTTCGGGGGCGTGGCGGGAGACAGTCTGCCATCACGGCACGGCTGGGTCGTTTCGCTGAGCCATCGGGAACGCGCGTAGCCAAGGCGGCGCTCATCCGTGTTTCGCCCGCGTGTGCGTTGGCGCGGCAGGCGCGGGTTCGAGGCTACGTCGGTGCTTGCCAGGCTTCAAGCCGCATCGGCCTTGCCGGGCCCGGTCATGTGCGTGGCGCGCGGCCAC
>JAEUAF010000866.1 GCA_019695485.1 Sorangium sp. | reverse complement strand
GTTTTCGCGTCGTCCAGCCAGGAGGATTCTGATGCCGAGCGACGTGGTCAACGGAATCAGCAAGCCTTCCTCCA
This sequence comes from Sorangium sp., assembly GCA_019695485.1. Lineage (GTDB taxonomy): Bacteria > Myxococcota_A > Polyangia > Polyangiales > Polyangiaceae > PMG-095. The sequence continues at coordinate 8,572 of JAEUAF010000866.1, read as the reverse complement.
GCATTTATTACCAGGAGGGGCCGCCGGAGAACTTCGACGTGCTCGGCTGGCGGCTTGAGGTGGTTGGTAGTTTCGGCACGCGAGCCTATTCGCTTGCAGACCTGAAGGCCTTTCCAAGGAAGGACTTCGATCGTCGCTCGGTGTGCGTCTGCAATTGGACAATCCGCCAGCTGTACACGGGGCTCTTGCTGAAGGATCTGCTGCTCGACGCCGGCCTGCCGCCGGCGCACGCCAAGTATCTGAAGCAGACCAGCATCGGGACCGCCGCAAAGGGCAAATACGAGTGCACCATCGAGCTTGGCCCTGCGCTCGAGCGCGCTGCCCTCCTTTGCTACGAAATCGAGCATGAGGCCCTGCCCCTGATGCGTGGCTTCCCGCTGCGGCTGATCGATTTCGGTCTCTACAACTACAAGTGCGTGAAGGGGCTCGCGCGCCTCGAAGTCACTCCTGAGAACGAGCTCGGTGAGTGGGAACGCCGCGCGGGCTATCCGCTCGATGGCACGGTGCGTCCCAAAAAGTACTGGGTCTGCGACCTCAAAAAATCGATGTACGTGAGCTCGGAGGGCGAGGTGACGGAGTTCTGAAGCGAGCGCTCGTCGTCGCGAAGCCAAGCATTTTTAGGAAAGGTTTTCGAAGTCAAATGGAATACGCCATCGACAGCCAACGGGAAGAGCCTCTGCACAGCGCTTGCAACCAAGCGCCAGCGCGCCAGCGCGCCTCGGGCCATGAGCCCAACGGCGTGCCGCTCTGGGCGCGGCTCGCGCCGAGCACGGGTCGCGAGTTCGTGATGGCGATGCCCGTGCCGAACATCACTGGCACGCTGCACATTGGCCACGCCCTCGACCTGTCGCTACAAGACGTAGTGGTGCGGCACCGCGCTCAAAACGGTGATGCCGTCTATTTTCCGGCGGGCACCGACCACGCTGGATTGAACGCGCAATGGGTCGCGGAGCGTGAGCTGCAGCGCAGCGGCCGCACTCGACAGTCGCTCGGTCGCGCCGCGTTCGAGACCTATATGCTGGAGTGGAAGGATCGCCATCAGCGCCTGATCTTCGACCAGATGCGGCGGCTCGGAATCTTGGCAAGCTTCGAGCCTCACGTGCACTCGCTCGATACGCGGCGCCGAGAGCTTTGTGAGGCCGCATTTCGTCGGATGAGCGAGCAGGGCTTGGTTTATCGCGAGCGCGCGCTCGTCAACTGGTGCTCGGAGTGCGGGACTTGCGTCGGTGCGCAGGAACTCGAGCGACGCGAGTGCCTACAGACGCTGTTCAAAGTCCGGGTCGAGGCGCACGGGATTTCGCTGGAACTCGGGACACTTCATCTCGAGTTGATGCTCGGTGCCACGGCGTTCGGCCTGCCGCGGACGCATCCGCAGTTTGCGAACCTGATTGGCAAGTGGTTGCCGTTGCCCGGACTCGACAAGCAGCTGCGCGTCGTCGAGGTGCCGGCTGGCACGCGGCTCGACGACTACTTGACGCTGGTCTTGCCGGGGTACAACGCGCACCATTTCGACGAAGCCACCGGAGCCGGGGCCGCGATCCCGGAAATCTACGACGAACGTGGCTTGATTGCCGCTGCGCACGCCGAGTTCGCCGGGCTCGACCCGAAAGTGTGCCAAGCCTCGCTCGAGCGCAGGCTGCGCGAGTGCGCTGCGTTGGTCGGACGCGAGCCGTACTTGCAGGGAGACGCCTATCATCGACTGTGCGGTGGGCTGGTTCGTCCGCGTCCCACCCAGGCCTGGTTCGTGCGAAGCGCTCCGTTCAACGCCGCTGCCAAAGCCCTGCTCGAAGAGCAGCCCGTCTATTGCAACGACCCCGCCTGGGACGCCGCCGTGCGCGCTGCGCTCGAAACGTTGGCCGGCGCGCGCGCGGAGAGTGGCAACCGCTGGTGGGAAGGCGCCTGCCTCGCCGTCGTTCAAGACTTCTCCAGCAACCGGGATTGGATCATCTCGCGGCAAAACTGGTGGGGATACCAGATCCCCGCTTGGCACTGCTCGGGCTGTTCCGCGATTCACGCTGGCGAAGAATGCCCCAGGCGCTGTTCAGGTTGTGGCTTGAGTGAGTTCCAACGCGACTCCGACGTCTTCGACGTGCTGTTTCATTCGGCGCTGTGGGGGCTGTTGGTGAGCGAAGATCCGGAGCGCGAGCCGCACGCGGACTGTGCAGGGCTCGGGGCGGACGTGCTCGAGTTCTGGCTCGCCACGGCGCAGGTCTGGTCGCAAGCGCTCTACGGCAGGCGCTCGATCGGGCGCGCGCTAGTGCACGGCTTAATCTGCGGTGAGGATGGGCGCAAGCTGTCGAAGTCGCTCGGAAACGCCCTCGATCTCAGCGACATTCTAGACCGACACAGCATCGACGGCGTGCGCGCCGCGCTGTTCGGGGCCATGTGCGGCAGGGACGGCTCCGAGCAGATCCCCCTTCATGAAGGCGCGTTGGTCGAGGGCGACAGCTGGGCGGCACGCTTGTTCGAGAGCCTGCAGACGCTGCCCCTATGTGCGCGCTCGAGCGAGCCCAGGCACCAGCAGCTGGATCGCGCAGTGCGACAGATTGGCGAAAGCCTCGAGCAGTGTCGGGTCGGAGCCGCCTACGCGCTGCTGTTGGAGCTCGTGGAGGGCCTCTTGGGCACCGGCGCGGAGCTCGACGAGGAAGACTTTTGGAAGCTACTGCGCGCGCTGTACCCGTTTCATCCCGGCCTCACCGAGCGTGTCGCTCTGCGACGCATCTCGGAGGCGGCAGCCTCGTGAGCGCGTACGAGTACTTGGCCGCACTCTGCCGTCTGCGCTCTTGGAGCTCACACGCGCCGAGAAAGGACCCGCTCACGCCGCGCTTGCGCTTCTTGTTGGATGTCCTGAAGCGGCACGAGATCGAGGCACAAACCGACGCCTTCCCAGCAGTGTCACGGCCTGCTGCCCAGTACGCGAACTTGCAGGTGTACGTCGCCGCGCGCGAGCAGAGTTGCCAGACGGTGGTGGTGTGCGCTCACCACGACGTCAGCAATTCCGAGAGCGACAATTGCCAAGACAACACGGCGAGCGTCGCTCATCTGCTCGCGCTCTGCTTGCGCTTGAAGGAGCGACCGCCCTTCGGTCACAACGTGCTGGCGGTGTTTCTCGATGCGGAGGAGATCGTCGATCCTCCCCGCTCGGGCGCCGGCCGCCTCGCTGAGCGCTGTGTGCAGGGCGAATACGGCGACGTCGACTACGTGTTGAATCTGGAGCTCACGGCAAACGGCCGCAACCTGTGGTTCGAGAATGGCGGCAACTCCCATTCGCGGCTTTCGGCTCAGCTGCAGCGGCACACGCCGGCCATTCATCACGCTTCCACGCCCTACAACGACTCCGTGGCGTTCAGGCTCTATGGTCTCGACAGCGTCTGTCTCGGCCCGCTCGACGATGCGAACTTCAACCAGCTGAAACGTAGCGGATTTTGCGAGACCTGGGCCCTTTGCCACAGCCCGCACGACAGCTTCGAGCGCTCAGCACGTCGCGCCGACATGGATGCATTTACAGACTGGGTCGAGGGCGTGATCCAACGGCCGCTCGAAGCGCGCTGAGGAGACCACGCCCTAGCTCGCGGAGCGTGACTCGGTCAGCGCGGGAAGGCGCGCGGGCAGATCGAGCAATTTGGCCATGCGCTGTACGGCACGGCGGTCGATTTGTAAGAGCTCCGCGGCGGCCATGCGGTTTCCGAGCGTGCGCCGCATCGCCTCGAGAAACATTCCTTCGCGTAGGATGCACGTCGCGCGCGTGATGCTGCCTTGACCCACGATGCTTTGTGCGAGGCTTAGCAGCGTGATCTGGCGGCCGAACAGGCGTGCCAAGTGCGCCTCCAGGCGTTCCGGATCGATGGGCGCTGGAACGTGGAATACCGGCCCCAACAACGCCAGCCGCGCGATGCGCGTCGCGTCCGGCACACCGACCGTCACCAGCATGGAACCCGCGGTTCCGGGCTGGGCCAAGTGCCTTTGCCAAAACGCCGGTAGTTCCGGATCTTCCAGCTCGGCGAGCACCAAACTCGAGCCCGACGGGCCCAGCACCTGCGGCGTCTCGATGCACGAGCGCGCCTCGTAGACCTGCTTGGCGACGTGCGCGATGGCAGAACGAGCAGCAACCCTCAGGGTTTGGTTCTCGCTGATAATCGCGGACCATTCGAAACGCTCTCGGATCCCCATGATGATTGACTCCGCGGCGACGGCTCACCTCACCGACTACGCTGGCTGTGAGCCTCGCGCCTCCGAACGCTGCGTAGCACGAGACGCTGTCCTCGCAAAGGCGGCGCCCGTTTCGCCAACGTCGGCGGCTCGCAAAATGGCACAGGCGGAAGAGGCGAAAGCCGTCAGGTGTCGAGCACGCGTGTGTGAGGCGAATGTGCGAGCAACTCGATCAGCATCGTCTGTCAACATCGCTCGTGCTCCACGCCAACGCCACCCGACGCGACGCGCGCTCGGGGTGCATGAAACCCGAGGCAGCGACGTCGAGAAGGCACCGACGTTACTGCAGCAAGCGCTGGCCCATGTGCGCCGCGCGAAGCGATGTAGCATGCCGAGTGTGATCGCCTCGCGGTCGCACGCTGGTTCGTCGCTCTCGAGCTGCGGGGAGAAGACCACCTCGTGGCGATGCAAGAGCGGTCGAGCGTGGCTCCGAGTTGGAACTCGTATTCGCTGCGCGTTGCGGGGCTGCTCTCGGCACGCAGTTTTGAGGCAGCTCGGCAATCTGGGAACTCGGTCGAAACGAGCCGGCCATCGCTCGGGGCTGGCGCTCGACGCCCACGACAGATTCTTGCGTCTGGTGTGAAACCCCAGCCTGCCTCGGACAGTTTCTTGAATTGATCGCGATCACCACCGCGAGGAACGGGAATAGTTGGCAAGCCTGTTTCGGCGAGCTGCGTTCGCGCCTTGAGTCACCACCGCGACCGCCGAGCAGGCTGACTTTTTAGTTCGGTACAAAAAAGTGTTCTGCGGCCCCGATTTCTTCGGGGTCTTCAGGCCGCACGCGAGTTGCTCGACCCACGGACGACCTCGGACTACGCGCCACACAGCAGCGGCTCGTTGCTGAAACGGGGCGCGCTGGTTGAGGGCGCTTCAGACGCTCGAGACATTCTCGATGATTCTGAGGTCCTCGCGGGTGAGCTCGAAATCGAGGCTCGCGAGATCGAGTTGCATGTGGGGTAGGCTCGAGGTCCCGGTGAGCGGGATCATGCCGACTGCGCTCGCAAAGCGAAACGTGAGCTCGGCGGAACTTCGCCCTGTGCGCTGCTCCAACTGACGGAAGGCTGGTGACGCGAGCTCGCTCCGGTTCGCCGTCAAGAGCGAGAAGCCTTGGTAGAGCATGTCATTTTCCGCGCACAGGCGACGCACCTCACTGTCCCATGCCTGGCGCGCATAGCAGCGGTTTTGCACGAAGGCCGGCCGCACGCGCGCACCGTTCAGCAGCTCGCTGAGCTGGGCAGCCGACACATTGCTGATCCCGATGAAACGAGTCTGGCCCGCGTCGGCCAACGCTTCCAGCGCGCGCCAAACCTCCCAGTCCATCTGGGTCAGTCGCCCGCCGCTCGACGGCCCGTGCAACAGGTACGAATCGAGGTGCGTCGTTTGCAAGTGTTCGAGCGAGCTCGCGAAGGATTGCCGCACTTGCTCGCCGGGCTCTGCGTTGGGGTCGTAGGGCAGACGCTGATCTTGGCCGCGAACGTGCGTGAATTTGCTTTGAAGAAAGAGCTCGTCGCGCAAAACCTTGGTCTGCGAGAGAAAGCCTTGGACGGCGCGGCCCACGGCCGCCTCGAAGTAGTGTTTGCGCTGATTCGCGGTGTCGATGCCCGAAAAGCCAGCGTCGAGTGCCATTCGCGTGAGCGCGTCAGTACGCTCTTCCTTCCAGGCGGTCCCGTATAGGAACGCGGGCACCCGCGAACCGCGAAGCGTGCGGAGTCGCCTTGCGCTGGCAGTCATGCCTTTAGCGTACTCGCACCCGCATTGTGGCTGCCACAACTGCGCGGCCTGCGTCGGTTCAGGGCCGGTCCTGCGCAAAAGCCCGGGTCGCTGCTTCCGCCGCGCCCGAGCACTCCGTCGCCGGACCCGACGATTCGAATTTGGGTTCGCTCGACTCGATGGTTGGGGCGGCTGAGCAGCCGAGGGCCCGAAAGGCGCCTTGCGGCATTCGCTGCAAACAAATGCACGAACCGCCGCAAATGCTTTTCAGTGCGCGCCTGTCGCAGGGCCCAGGGCAGAACTCCGCCGTTCGAGTGGGAGGCCAGGCAGGAAAATCCGAAACAGTTCGGACCCCGAAAGACTACCTTTGCCACGAATGCTTCGCGGTCCGTTCCTCGTGGGAATCGTCGTCGTTGTGTGTGTTGCGGTTGGGGGCTGTGGGCGCGAGTCCAAGCACGATGCTCCACTGCGCGGGCAGCCAAGCACCCCCGCGGCGGTCAAAGCAGCGTTGTCACCGACGACGAATCGCGACTTTAGTCGCAAGCACTGCAGTTTTGGGGCGGGTGCTCTGGCTCGCGACACCCTCGACGTGGACGAGCCGTTCGGGGCGGCGATTCCGATTCAGCACTTCGTGGTGGTAATGCAGGAAAACCGCTCGTTCGATCAGTACTTCGCCAAGCTCGGGGAGCAGGGCGGCCCCGCCGTCGACGTGGCACCCAAGACGTACTTCAACGAGGCGCGCGGCCGGCGCGTGCAGCCGTTTCTGCTGAATACGCCGTGCGTCGAAGACGTGCCTCACGAGTGGAACCATGTTCATGAGGCCTGGAATGGCGGAAAAATGAACGGATTCTTGCGCGCCGCTGGCGCTGAAGGCGACCGTGTCCTCGGCTACTACGACTCCACACTGCTGCCGTACTACTACGCGCTCGGTTCGACTTTTCCGGTGGCCGATAACTATCACGCCGACGTGCTCGGGCCGACCTGGCCAAACCGCATGTACTTTTTGGCGGGCACCTCGTTCGGGCACATCGGCAACACGCCGCCCCCACTGCGTGATGAAGAGCGCTCGCTGTTTCATCTGCTCGAGTCGCGCGGACTGAGCTGGGCCGTCTACGCCGAAAGTCTAACCTTCGAAGAGGAAATGTTTCCGCGCCTCCACTTCGAAAAGGGCAAGCACTTCTTGCCGCTGTCACAATACTTCGTCGACGCCGAGCGCGGCGAGCTGCCCGCGTTTGCCTGGGTGGAGTCCACGTTCGGAACTGTATTGGCGAGTGACGAACACCCGCCCGCGGACATCGAAATCGGACAAGCCTTCGTGGCCAAAGCGATCGACGCGCTATTTCACAGCCCGAACTGGCACGACAGCGCGCTCTTCTGGACCTACGACGAAGGCGGCGGGTTCTTCGATCACCAGCCGCCGCCGGAAGCTTGCCCACCGGGCGAGCTACCACCACGGCTCGGCCGCCACGATGTGCCGGGGGATTTTCAGCACCTCGGCGTCCGCGTGCAGATGGTCGCGGTGTCGCCGTTCGCGAGGCGTCACTACGCGGCCCATCACACGTACAGCCACGCCTCCTTGCTGCGCTTGGTCGAGGCGCGCTTCGATCTTCCTGCGCTCACCAGTCGCGACGCGAATGCGCGGGTTCCGTTCGAGATGTTCGACTTCTCGAGGTCGGAGTTCGCCACGCCACCCAACCTGCCGACGCCGAGTGTGAATAGCGCTCGGCTTGCCGAGTGCGAGCACTCGCGAGTCGGCGAGCGACCCCGCGCGCCGCACGAATAGGCCTGGCTCATCGAAGAGCCAGGCCATGCGTCGCGCGCCGAACTACTTCAGCGTGACGTGTTCCGTGCCCCAGTAGCCGGTCGCGACGTACACGTCGTTACCTTGGCGAGCGAGCGCGCCGGTGTACCAGCCGCGCACGCGCACGGTCTGGTCGAAGGTGGGCGGGCCACTCGGGTTCAGCTTGTAGACATCGAGCCCGTCGCTGCCCCAGCCGGATTGAACGAAAGCGCGGTCGCCTTGCACGTCGAGCATCCAGCCCCAGCCCTGGCTGGGGGTCGAGGTGAAGAGCTCGGGATTCCGCGGATCTTCCAGGTTTGCCTGGAAGAGATTGCGCGTGACCGTGCTGACGCCGGTGCTGCTGTCGTACGAGTCTTGTTCCGCGGTGAAGTAGGCGCGGCTGCCGCGTACGAAGACATCCCCGACGTAGCCCGGGATGCTCACACCGCCTTGGAAGTAGGCTTTGTCGCCGTCGATCAGCGACACCGCGAGCTCGTTGGCACCGGTGTTGCCGTACCAGCGGTAGTCGATGGTGTAGATGAGGTTCGGATTCGACTCCGACGCGCCGACCAAGATGCCGGGCACGTTGATGCGCGTGGTGACCGCCGGGTGCGCCGCGTCGCTCAAATCGATGCGATCGAGGAAGTAGCGCACGTTGCCGGGGACCCAGACGTTGTTCGCGTTGTCGTAGTAGCCGTCCGTCAGCCACTCGTAATGCGTTGCATAGAGCTGATCGCCGACGGCGCGCAAATTGCCCCACCACCAATTCGCATTGTCGATAATCGGGGTCTTGCCGATCACGGGGTGATCCGGATCCGCCATGTTCACGGTGACCAAGCTTTGCGTCCAGCTCGACGAGTTGTCTGCGGGCGG
>JAEUAF010000789.1 GCA_019695485.1 Sorangium sp. | reverse complement strand
TCGGCACCCGCACCTCCGCCGGCACCACCCCCGCCGCCCGCGCCCGCTGCACCCAACGCGAACCCATAAAGTCGCCTCTTCGAAGGAAGAATTGCCTATGGCCTCGTACGATTCGGCTCGTGACTGCTTCGTCGTTCGGGTGGTTTACGACGGCCCTGGCTTCGCCGGCAAAACCACCAACCTGCAGCGCATCTGCGATCAGGTGCCGGTCAGCAAGCGCAGTGAGATGTACACGCCGGCCGCGCTCAAGGGGCGAACGATGTTCTTCGACTGGCTCGAGGTGGACGGGCCCAAGCAGGGCGGGCGCACCTTGAAGTTCCAGTTGATCAGCGTGCCAGGGCAGATCGAGCGCAACTATCGGCGACGCCCGTTGGTGGAGATGGCGGATGTGGTGGTGTTCGTGTGCGACTCGAGTCCGCCTCAGGTAAACGACACGCTGCGCACCTTCGCCCGCCTGCGAACTTCGATGAAGGCCCGGCAGACGCCGGTACCGCTGGTCGTGCAGGCCAACAAGCAGGACGTCGAAGGCGCGCTCTCGCCGAAACAAATTCGCAAGCGTTTGGGTTTGGAGGAGGAGACGCCGGTCGTTTCCGCGAATGCCGCTGGAGGGCGCGGCGTGCAGGAAACACTGCGTACCGCCGTGCGACTCGGCGTCAGAAGCTTCAACGAGGCAGGGCAGGTTTTCGAGCTGCCGGCCGAGTTCGCCAACGCGGACGCCTTGTTCGATCACGTGTTGAGCTTCGAAGACGCACCGCGCGACGAAGGTCCGGTGGAGGTCGAGGAGCTCAACGTAAACGCGGAGTACAGCTCGCTCGAGGAAGAGGCGATGATGGCGCACATGGCGGCCTCTTCGATCGATGCGCTGGAATCACGCGCCCGCCGTGCGGCAAACTCTCGCAGCGAGGAAGACTCGGACGCGAAGGAGCCGTAGCTGAAAGTCCCCCTGAACTCACCATGAAGGCTCGAGATAGCGACTCCGTTATCGTGCGCGGCGCGCGCGAACACAATCTGAAGAACATCACCGTCGAGATCCCGAAGCAGAAGCTCGTGGTCTTGACGGGTGTTTCGGGCAGCGGCAAATCGTCGCTGGCCTTCGACACGCTGTACGCGGAGGGGCAGCGTCGCTATGTCGAGAGCCTCTCCAGCTACGCGCGGCAGTTCCTGGGGCAGATGGAGAAGCCGCGCTACGACTCGATTCGCGGGCTTTCTCCCACGATCAGCATCGAGCAGAAGAGCGCCTCGAGCAACCCGCGCTCCACCGTCGGCACCGTCACCGAGATTCACGACTACCTGCGCGTGCTCTACGCGCGCATCGGAGTCCAGCATTGCCCGAAGTGCGGCAAGCCTGCGCGCGCCCAGTCCGCTCAGCAAATCGTAGACGCCCTGCTCGACGAGCGCGCGAAGAAGCGCATCAGCGTGATGGCGCCGCTCGAGCGCGAGCGTAAAGGTACTCAGAAGGAGCGCCTGCTCGAGCTCGCCAGCCGCGGCTTCGCGCGCGTTCGCGTCGACGGCGCGCTGTTCAAGGTCGGCGACGTGCCCGAGCTCGACAAGAAGCGCAAACATGACCTCGACTTGGTCGTCGACCGCGTGCTGGTCGACGCCTCCGAACGCGCCAGACTCGCCGACTCCATCGAGACCGCGCTCCGGGAAGGCCAGGGCTCGGTCCTGATCGAGTGCGAAGGGCAGGAGCAGACCTACAACGAGCGCGCGGCCTGCACGGACTGTGGAATTTCCTTCCCAGAGCTTGCCCCGCTGGGGTTCTCGTTCAACTCGCCGCTCGGGTTTTGCAGCGAGTGCAACGGCCTCGGATCGCGACCCGAGATGGATCCGGAGCTGGTCGTGCCCGATCCCAAGCTCTCGATTCGAGAAGGGGCTGTGGCGCCTTGGGCTGGCGCCATGACGCGCGGCGAGGGCTGGAAGGCCAGCAGCATCGAGTGGATCGCGTCGACGTTCGGCATCGATCTCGATCGTGCCTGGGAGAAGTTGCCACGCGCCCAGCGCGAGACGCTGTTGTTCGGCAGCAAGCGCGGGCGGGTGGAGTGGGAAGGCCTCGTCAACCAGTTGATGCGGCGCCTGCGCCAGACCGAAAGCGAGGAGATGAAGCAGTATTACCTGCGCTACTTCTCGAACAAGCCATGCCCAGCTTGTCTCGGCGGGCGGCTCCGTCCGGAAAGCCGCGCTGTCAAGATTCACGGCACGAGCATCGACCAGGTGTCGGCGCTACGCATCGAAGAAGCGCTGCGTTGGATCACGACCTTGCCCGTGCGTGGCGCGGAGGCAAAAATCGCCGAGGAGCTGCAGAAGGAGATCGGGGCGCGCCTCGGTTTCCTCGAGAACGTCGGGCTCGGCTATCTCACGCTGGATCGCGCGGCGGCGACGCTCTCCGGTGGCGAGAGCCAGCGCATTCGGCTGGCCTCGCAGATCGGCTCGGAGCTCACGGGTGTCATCTACATCTTGGACGAGCCATCGATCGGCCTGCATCAGCGTGACAATCGACGCCTGCTCGACACCTTGAAGGCGCTGCGCGACCTCGGCAATTCCGTGATCGTGGTCGAGCACGACGAAGAGACGATGCTAGAGGCCGATCACTTGATCGATTTCGGTCCCGGCGCAGGCATCCTGGGCGGCGAAGTCGTGGCGGCGGGGACGCCCGCCGAGGTGATGCGGAGCCCCGAATCGATCACCGGTCAGTTTCTTTCTGGGCGCCGGCGCATCGAGTTTTCGGGCGAGCGCCGCCAGGGCAACGGCAAATTCATCGAGGTGCGCGGCGCCAGCGAGCACAACCTCTCCGACCTGACCGTGCGCTTTCCGCTGGGCGTATTCGTGGCCGTCACGGGCGTGAGCGGAGCCGGGAAGTCGACGCTCGTAAACGGCATCTTGCGCCCGGCGCTCGGCCGCGCCCTCCACGAGGCGCGCGACGTGGTAGGCGCCCACCGTTCGATCGACGGGATTTCGAACATAGACAAGGTGATCGCCATCGATCAGAAGCCGATCGGTCGCACACCGCGATCGAACCCAGCGACGTACACCAAGGTGTTCGACGCCATTCGCGAGCTCTATGCTGGGCTCAACGAGGCGCGTGCGTTTGGCTACGACGCGGGGCGCTTCTCCTTCAATGTGAAGGGGGGGCGCTGCGAAACCTGCTCCGGCGACGGGCTGCGCTGCGTCGAGATGCACTTCTTGCCGGACGTGTACGTGACCTGCGAGGTGTGCAAAGGCCAGCGCTTCAACGACGCGACCTTGCGCGTACGCTACAAGGGCAAGAACATCGCAGAAACGCTGGAGCTCAGCGTCAGCGAGGGGCTCGAGCATTTCGCCGTGCACACGGGCATCAAGCGCGTGCTTCAGACGCTGGAAGACGTGGGGCTCGGCTACTTGAAGATCGGTCAGCCCTCGCCAACGCTCTCCGGTGGTGAGGCTCAGCGCATCAAGCTCGCGCGTGAGCTCTCACGCGTGGGGACGGGGCGTACGCTGTATATTCTCGACGAGCCGACGACGGGGCTACACTTCGCCGACGTCGAGCGGCTGATCGGTGTGCTTTCGCGCCTGGTCGACGCGGGGAATACGCTGGTCGTGATCGAGCACAACCTCGACGTGATCGCGGCGGCCGACTGGGTCATCGATCTCGGCCCAGAAGGGGGCGCTGCTGGCGGGCGACTGGTCGGAGAAGGCACGCCGGAGCAAGTCGCGCGCGTCGCGGCGAGCCACACCGGACACTATCTCGCCGAGACGCTGGCACGCGCTGCGGGGCAACCGCTGAGCCCGCAAAAGCCGCGCCGCGGAGCGATGGTCAAGCCAAGCTCAGCGGCTTCCCAGTCTCGGCCCAAAACGGCCGCCAGGGCGAGTTCGCGTTCCCATTCCGAGCGAGCGCCACGCAACGAGCGCGCCAGCGAGCTTGGGCGTCGATCGCGTTCCGCCCGCAAGTGACGCGGAGCGCCGACGACGGAACGAAAGCTCAGTTCAAGGCTGGCACTACGGAGATGCGCTTGCCGGGAAACAGTGCGACTGCCTGGGCGAGCTCCGTGGGGCCGAATTTGCCGTGCGAGAACACGACGCCGTCGACCACGTCGTGCACGGCGCGACACGCGCCCACGCTGCTCACGAGCGGTCCGTCGATCACGATGAAGTCGTAGAACGAGCGCAGCTCGCGCAGGCAATCTTCGAATGGGCGGGACAGGATGAGCTCCGGGGTGGACGTCGAACCCTCTGCCAGAACATGCAGCGACGGTGAGCACTCGACGACGGTCCACGGTCGCGGGGTGCGCCGTAGAATGCGGGCCTGCAGTTGCTCCGTGAAGCCCGTGGAAAGCGGCATCTCGACTCTAAGAAAGCGCCGCACCGCCGGGCGCTCGAGATTGGCGTCTAGCAACAGCACCCGCGCGTGTCCGCTTTCGGCGAGCGCCAGCGAAAGCTCCGCAGCAAGCCGCGATTTTGCGTCTGCGGCGTCCGCGCCGCCCAGCACGGCGACAACGCAACAATTGTCGACGGCCAAGGGATAAATTTCGTCACACAGGCCGCGCCGAGATTCTGGCAACAAAGACAAATCAGGTCGCCAGCCTTGCGGCACGCGTTGGATGACGACGGTCGCCGCTTCCAGCGTGGACGTTGGTGCGGGCGGAGAGCTGCTGCTCGTTGCGACTGTGGGCGCCGCGCTGCTCGGCGTTGCCTGCGCGGGCGCGCCGCTGCCAGCTTGCGCTGGTTTTGCCGGTGAGTTCAACGAGGGCGCGCTGCTGGCACCGCGCGGGGCGCCTGGAGGCGGGGTGCTCACGTAGCTGTAGCCCGTCGCCGAGATCGGTCCCGAGCGCGAACTCGCGGCGGGAAACGCGCTGGCTGACGGCGCGCGGCGCGAGCCGGGGGCGATGATGGGCGGGATCGGTGAGCCAAGCACTTGCGTGGTGCGCGCCGACGTCGCGCGCGGTGCCAGCGTCGTCGCCGCGGGGGTGTCCGAGTGCAGGCTTTCCGCTGGCACGGCGGCGTTCACCTCGACGACCGAGCGCAGCGACTTTTCGCTGCCCGACGCCAAGCGAGCCGGAAACGACGAGATCGGCGTCACGCGGTCGCCCTCGTTGTGCGCTACGGCGGGTAGCGGCGTGACGAGCCGCTGCCCCGACGGGGTGCGATCGTC
>JAEUAF010000185.1 GCA_019695485.1 Sorangium sp. | reverse complement strand
GCCGGCAGCGCTTCCACCCGACGCATTCGCGCCAGAGCCCGCGTGGGCGATGGTGCTGCTGCCCGCCGCACCGCTGCTTGCCGCGGAGCGGCCGCCCTGGCTCGAGGAACCGATGCCCCCGACGCCGGCGCTGGCTGCTCCCGCTTCGCCCGTGCCCGCCGAATCGCTCTTACTCGACCCACAGGCGATAAGACCGATGAGCGCGAGCGCCTGGACCCAAGTCCGAGTGTTTGCCATGTTCCCCATCACCTGCAGCTGTTCTGAATAACAGAGAAGTCGAACTCCTTCACGGTCCTGAGCTCGCCACGCAGGCGCCCGAAGGCCGACGCAAGATCCCAGCGGCGCTTGGTTCACGTAAATTCCACAACGTTAACGGATGCTTAGCTCCGAACCCGAGAGCCGTCTCGGACCGATTGATTGAGATAGGGGCACCCAGAAGTTTGACGAACCGGGCAAACCAAGGCGCGATCCACACGGCCGGGCTCCGAGAGAAGCGTCTCACGGACTCGGAACCTGAGGACGGTCGATCCCGAGCGCGAACGCTCGCGACGCGCGGGAAAGACCTTGACGCGACACGGCTGTGGACGCTCGTCGGCGCGCGGATAACCGCTTGCGCCTCCTCGCGTCAGGAGCGAGTCACTCGGCAGCTGACCCACGGACTCGAGCATTGTTGGTTCGGCGCTCACGCTCGCGATGGCTACGCTGGCCGCGTCTCGGCACGGGAATCATTACGTTCTCGTCAGCCTGGGCGCCCTTTCTGAGCGCTTCTCGTCGCGCGCAGCCGATACCCTGCGACGCGAGAGTAACAATGTTCTCATGACAGGAGTGTCGTCGCTTGATACTGAGTGTTGGGTAGAGTTACGCGCACCGCAGCCTCCGCTCGGGAGCGCCCGCAACTCAAAAACAAAAAGGGAAGAGTGCCACCATGCGAACGCCACACATGCGCGTACTTCGTCACGCGGGGTTGTCTATCCTGATTTTTGCGGGTGCCCGGGGGTTGTCGGCTTGTTCGAGCGAACCCGCCGAAACGACGGCACACTCCGCGACCCAGGAACTCACGACTCCGCACTGGAGTGGCGTGGTGGGGAGCGCGGCGGGCGATTGGATCTCTTCCGTAGCGACGGATGACACCACGCTCGATATCGTCGCTGTCGGGACCTTCCAGGGTTTCGGCGACTTCGACATCACGAGCTCCGTATACGCGCTCGGGTCCCACGGAGATTCCGACGCCTTCGTGATGCGCTACACCTCGAACGGCATTCCCATTTGGGGCTTCAGCTTAGGCGGTGTGGGTACTGACGAAGGCAACGGCGTGGCGATCTCCAGCGCGGGCCACGTGTTCGTGACGGGCTACTTCTCGGGCAGTGTGGACTTCGACCCCTCCGCCGGGAGCTTCGTTTTGACCACCCTGAGCGGCGCAAACGAGGCCTTTCTCGCCGAGTATGACGCCGCGGGACACTTCGTCTGGGCCGATCACTTGCAAAGCTCGAGTGTCAGTGACGGCATTTCGGTGGCGATTGGACACGATGGCGGCATCGCCTGGGGCGGTAGTTTTTCCGGGACTATCAGTGGCGCGCTGCAGGGCACGGGGTCGCGAAGCTCGGCCGGTCTCTTCGACGCCTTCGTCGCTCTCTACGATTCCGGGCGGCACCTCAAGTTCTTCCGCACGCTGGGCAGTACGGGCTCGGACAACTACACGCGCGGCGTGGCGATTGCGCCGGACGGCAGCGTGGCCGCGGTCGGAGAATTGAACCGACCCGTAACGCTCGCCACGGGCGTATCCATCACCCCCGCGGGTGGCTACGATGGCTTCGTGACGCGTCTCCTGGCGAGCGGAGCCTTCGCCTTCGCCGAAGCGCTGGGTGGCACGCTCGACGATGTCGCGAACGGGGTCGCCATCGACAGCGCCACCGGCAACGTGCTCGTCGCGGCGACGTTCCAGGAAGCCGCGCACTTTCCAGTGCCGAGCGGCTTCACGCGCACGAGTCACGGGTCGAGCGACGCCGCGCTGGCGAGCTTCTCTCCAACGGGAGCGCCGGTTTGGGTTCGCGCGTTCGGCGGTGCGAGCGACGACGGCGCGCTCGGGATCTCTTCCCGCGGCGGGCTTCTCACCGCGGGCGGATACTTTTCCGGCAGCGTCGACTTTGCCTCGAGCTTCCCGAGCTTCGTGCTGACGAGCTCCGGGCTCGGCATGTTCGCGGGTCAGTGGAACACGGCGGGTACATTCGTTTACGCGGTTGGCAGCAATGGAACAGGCAGCGCGGCAGCCCGCAGCGTAAGCCTCGATGCCAGCAATTCGAGCGTGATTGGCGGCCTGCTGAGCGGCACCGAGTCCATGGCGCCACGCACGTTGACATCTCGGGGCAGTGACGGCTTCCTCGTGCGCCGCCGGCCGTGAGCGGGCGCCTATTTCGGCTGAACGTACAGGCGAGGCCTCAGTCGTCGCGCTGATCGATATCGGCGATGATGCGGCCGTCTTGCATTTCGAGTTGACGCGAGGTGCGCGCGGCGAAGGTTCGCTCGTGAGTCACCATCACCACCGTCAAGCCTTGAGCACGCACCAGGTGCTCGAAGACCTGCATCACGGCGAGCCCGCTTTTCGAGTCGAGATTGCCCGTGGGCTCGTCCGCCAGCACGATGCGTGGATCGTTGGCGACCGCGCGCGCGATGCTGGCGCGCTGTTGCTGGCCGCCGGACAGCTGGTGTGGGCGCCGCGCCAAGAGCTCGCCCAGACCCACGGATTCGAGCACTTCGCTGGCTCGGCGCTGGCACTCGCTGCGGCTGCGCTTGCCGCGCCGGAGCATCGGGATCATCACGTTCTCGAGGACGTTGAACTCGGGCAGCAAGAAGTGAAACTGGAACACGAAGCCGAGCTTTTCGTTGCGCAAGGTGGCGCGCGCGTCGTCGTCGAGCAGGGAGATGTCGATGCCATCGAGCTTGACGATGCCAGAGCTCGGGCGATCGAGCGCGCCCAGCAAGTACAAGAGCGTGCTCTTGCCCGAACCGCTGAAGCCGGTGATGCTCACGAACTCCCCCGCGCGGATCTCGAGCGCCACCTCGTCGAGCACGCGGTTCCTCATCGCGCCGAGCTCACGGCACAAATCACGGACCTCGAGCACGACGTCTCCTCGGGCGGGCCAAGCGACGCGCGTGCTCTCGTCGACGGCGTGAGGCCTCGAGGGGCTGCCAGCGTCGTGCCCCGCGTTCGTCGTCATCCGAGCTGACCCCTGAGCACGTCCACCGGTTCCACGCGCGAGCCGCGCAGCGCGGGAATCATGCTGGCGATCAAGCCTACCGTGAGCGCGAAGGCGGCCCCGTACCAGTAAAAACGCGGGTCGTCGCGCACCAGGAAGTACTCGCTCTTCACCAGGCCCTCTTGGTGGGTTTTGAGGTGCGAGAGCGCCAGCACCACGTAGTGCCCGACGAGGTCGCCGATCGCCGCCCCAACCAGCGCGATGATCGCGCCTTGCAGCAGAAAGCCCACCAAGATGTCGTTTCGGTGGAAGCCCACGCTGCGCAAAATCGCGATGTCGCGCGTCTTTTGCAGCACGATCATGATCTGTATCGCCAAAATGCCGAAGCCACCCACCGCCAAGATCGCCCCGACCACGAAGCTGATGATGGTGTTTTGCATCGCGAAGATGCCGAGGAAATTGCTGTTCGTCTCTTGCCAACTTTCCGCGTCGTAGCCAAACATGCGTTCGACGCTGTCGCTCACGCGCGGCGCGCTGTCGGTGTCGGCGAGCCGTAGCTCGATGCGGCCGACCACGTCCGGCTTGCCCAGCAGAACTTGCGCGTTCCTGAGCTTCACGTAGACCCGTGAATTGTCGACGGGCGGAATTCCCGCGTCGAAGAAGCCCACCACCTTCAGGTTTAGGCGATCGCCCGTGCCGGAACCGCATACGATGACGTCGCCCAAGTTGGCCCCGAGTCGCGAAGCCACTCCGGAGCCCAAAATGATGCCGTCGGAGGCTGCGCTGAACGTGCGGTAGCTGCCCTCGACCAAGTAGGCGCTGAGCGGCGTGACTTGGTCCTGCTTGGCGGGGTCGATGCCGCGCAAGTCGACGGGGTACTGCTTGGACCCGAGCACTAGCACCGCCGAGCCGACCAAGGAGGCCGCCGCGGCCTGCACGCCGCTCATTTGCTCGGCGGCGCGCACGATCTCGGTCGGGCGCGCGATGCGCAGTTGGCGGTCGCTGGGGCTTTCGTGGGCTACCTTGGCCGCCACGAAGGTGTCTTCGTAGCGCGTCAAGATCGAAGCCTCGGGCCGCAGCTGCTTGTCGAAGATGGTGACGTGCGGACTGATGCGCAGGATGTTGTCCAAGAACTTCACTTGGAACCCCTGCATGATGCCGTTGATGGCGATTAGTACCAACACGCCGAGCGCGACGCCGAGCACCGCGATGCCGTTCAGCAGCTTCCTGTCCCAAAGCTGACGAAGCGCGATGAAGACGACGATGCGCGACATCAGAGCGTGGCCTTGCTAGGCTGCGATTTGTCCGGCATCGGCTCGGATTTGTCGGCGGGCCGCGCGATCGCCGTGACCCGCATGCCGTCCTTCAATTTGTCGTGCCCGCTGGTGATGGCGAGCTCGCCCTCGCGCACTCCGCGCACGACCTCGACGCGAAGCAGATCGCGAATGCCGATCTCCACGTGACGGAGCTCGGCACGGCCATCGGCCACGACCCAGAGCGCGCCGTGCTCTTCGGCCGAGCTCGGAGCCAAGAGCGCCCCCGACTTCTCCCCGGAAATGATGTTCACCTCGGCGCTCATCCCGCTGCGCAAGCCGAGCGGTGGCGTGTCCAAGCGGACCTTCGTGAGGAATGATTTCCGTTCGCGGTTCGCGTCGGGCAGCACCTCGAACACGCGCCCGTGGAAGACTTGCTTCGGAAAGGCGTAGAGACTGACGGCGGCAGCCGAGCCTTCCGCGCCGTCGGCTGGGTGCACACGCGCGATGTCGGCTTCATCGACGGCGACTTCGAGCACTAGATCGCGCGCGTCCCCGACCTTGAATAGCGGCTGGT
>JAEUAF010000736.1 GCA_019695485.1 Sorangium sp. | reverse complement strand
CGTAGCCAGCGGCGAGTGCGAGATCGACGAAGATCCCCCCGCCTCCCGGCCCCACCCGGCGAATGCGCGCCGCGATGTCCGCCTTGTCTGCGACGCCGGCGAGCGGCACCGTCCAGGCGACGGCGGTATCGACGTGCATGACACCCAGCCGGTCGCCGCTGCCCAACAGCTCGGCCGAGCGCACTGCCGCCTCATTGGCGAGTTCGAGTTTGGTCTTGCCATTGGTGGTCATGGCCATCGAACCCGAGTAGTCGACGGCGATCACTTCCGCCAAGCTGCCGCGCCGCTGATCTTGCTTGAGATCGAACGACACCGGGCTGATATCTTCGATGGGCGTGCGAGCGTAGCCGCCGGGCCCGAGCGCGTGATCACCGCCCATCAAGAGTAGGCCGCCCCCGAGGTCGCGCACGTAGCTCTTCAAGGCGTCGAGCTGGGCCGGCGCCAAATCGCTGGCGCTCACGTCGCCGAGTACGATCAGGTCGTAGCGTGCAAATCCGGCGAGATCCGTGGGGATCGCGCTGGGGCCGACGGCGTCGACGCGAAACGCCGCGGATTCAAGGGCGCGGCGCATCGCGATGCTGAGCGCCGGGTCGCTCTCGATGGCGAGCGCGCTGGACGAGCCGCGCACGCGCACGAAGCCCGAGCCGGCGTTGTCGTCCGGAGCGCGGTCCTGGGCAGCGTTCAGCGCGCTGAGCTCGACGTCGTAGCGATGCAGGCCCGGTTCCGTCGCGGTCTCGCGTAGGAAGACCACGTCTTCGCCGCGGGCAATGCGCGTGGGCCCGCTGCGAACGAGCTCGCCATCGCGATACACGCGAAGCGTGACTTCGGCGGCGTCGCTGGATTGGGTAACGACGCGCAGATCGAGCGCTTCGCCCTCGGCCGCGCGCGGCGCGACGCGCACGCTCACCACGCGAACATCGGTCAGCTGACCCTGGTCGAGTGGGATGACGTCAATGGGCACGCCGAGGGCGGTCGCGGCCAGCGCGGCCTGTGTGGTGTCACCGCGCGTCGCGACGCCATCCGTCAGCAGGACAATGCGAGCCGCTGAGTCGGGCGGAATTTCAGCCAACGACTGGCGAATCCCAGCGGCAATGTCGGTGCCGTCCCGGGCAATCTCGACGCGCTGGGCGCTCGGGAGCTGGGAGCGGGGCCGCGGCGGTTCTTCGACCGCGGCGCCCGCGCCGAACGCCACAACGGCGATCTGATCGTCCTCGCGCATGCCGGTCTCAGCAAGCTTCTGCTCCGTTTCGAAGCGACTCGTAGCTCGTGGCACCAGATCGATGCTGCGGCTGCGGTCGAGCGCGACCACGACGGTGAGGCGGTCGAGCGCATGGCCGAGCTCGAGTCCGGTCGCAGCATAGGCCGAAAGGCAGGCGGCGAAGGCGGTCGTGACTTCGAGCAGCACGCGCCGAGTGTCGCCAAGGCGAGCGGGCAGGCGCAGCAACCTGCTCACCAGGAAGCCGATCGCGAGCGCGGCCGGTACGGTCCAGTTCGGGCGGCCGAAGCGGATCCTGGGGGTGTCGTAGAGCCGCGCCCACTCGATCAGCACCAGCGCCGCGGGCCACACGCCCGCCAGCATCGTGAGCAGCAGCAGCGGGCGACGCGCGACACCAGCGCGGTACGCCCAGCGTGACCACGCAAGCAGGCCCAGCACTCCGAGCGCCAGCACGAACGAAGCCGGGACTCGGCTCATCCCGTTGCCTTTCGGGGTGCGCTGCTGGCCCGCGCTGAAGAAGGAGGCTGGACGGCACGCGGTCGGCGCGTGAGCCAGGCCACATCGAGGAGCAGCAAAAGCAGCGCGAACGCCGCCAGAACGCCGTCGAGTCGCGAGAGGCTTTCCAGCGGGCGCGTTGCGAGCTCGGTGTGTCCCGACAGCGTGAGTTTGTCCGCGGCGATGTGGCTTTCGGCTTCGCTTGCCAGGCTCACCGGCAAAAGGAAGCTTCCCGGGCGCGAGCCCGCCCAGCTGGCGTAGCAGAAGCCGACCTGGGTCGCGGCGGGCAGCACCGCCAAGCCTTCGCGCGCACGCACGCGGTCGCGTCGCCCTCCGGGATACTCGACGTCCACGCTGGCTACGTCGAAGGGAACGCGGACGCTCGTGGGCTCTCCGCTGTGCGCGCTGCCGGCGGGCGCGCCGAGCCGATGGGTTTGGGCGAGCTCGGCCACGTTGCGCATGAAAAGCACGAAGGATGCCTTCAGCGGCCAGCTCGACTCGCCGACGTCGAATCCGACGAGCGTGCCGCTGCGCCCCGGCGAGGAAACGTCCGCGATGAGCACTCCGTCGCGCGAGCGAACCAGCGCATCCCGGGGGGCTTCAACCTGGAGCGTGCGGGCCGCGGCCACTTCGACGCCTTCGAACGCCAGGAATCGGAGCCGCGGATCGCCCTCATTCCAGGAGGTGATGACGGGCCTTTCGATGCGCTCGCCGACCGTCAAAGTGCGGCAGCGCCCCGCCGGGGGATTGACGATCAGGACGTCACCGCCCGGGAGATGTTCCGGGCACGCGCCGTCGAGCACAAGCAGAGCATCCGGGCTGACCGCGTCGGGCGTCAGCCCGCTGAGAGGGGTAGAAAACAGTTCGAGGTCGGGATCGGCGCTGAGCGCGCGCAGCAGCCAAGGGCTGGCGGTCTTGGGGGCGATGACCACTGGCAGCTTCTTGCCGACCGGAATCAGCAGGGTCGCGCGGTCATCGCTGACTAGGGCATCGTGGGGAGAAATTTCGATTTCGAGCCCCTTACCGGCATCACCAGGGCTCGACTCGAAGCTCAGGACCACGCTGGTGCGTTCGCCCGGTTCGAGGCGAATGCGACGCGAGGCGACCGGATCGGTCACGTTGCGCTGGGCCAAGGTGACGAACAGCTCGCGCGCGGTGCGCCCAAAGTTTGCGACGAGGGCGAACGCCTCTACGCGGTCCTGGCCGGTTGCCGAGTCCTTGGCGAGCGAGACTTCTGCGCGGACGATGGCCGTGTTGTCGGTGACGGTTCCGACTTGAACGACGTCGAGGGGCAACCCGACCGGCCCGAGCGCGTCCTTGTCCGCCAGCGCAGCGTCCGTGAAGAGGACGATGCGGCCGCCGCCGTGTTGGCGCAATTGGTCGCCGGCCAGCGCGAGCGCGCGCCCCATTTGGCCCTCCACCTCGCGTACTGCGAGCCTGCCGAGTGCTGCTTCGAGACGCGCTCGGTCGCGTTCGAAGGGGGAGATCAGCTCGGGTTCGCGGCCCGCCGCGATCAGCATGATTTCCGTACCTGGCTCGACCCGGGACAGGACATCCTTGGCGCGGGAGACGCCCAGCGAAAGGCGCGTCGAGCCGCCTTCGAGCGCCCCCATCGACGCGCTTACGTCGACGATCAGAGCCAGCCGGGATGCGCCGAGGCGACTGCTTCGAACCACCGGACCCGCGAGCGCCCCCGCGAGCGCGATCAGCGCCAGCGCTTCGAGAATGAGCGAAACGCGCGGCAGCAGACGCTGGAACGGCTTCTCGGCGGAAAGGTCGCGCAGCGCTGCCTGCCAGAGCCAGATGGACGGTACTACCCGCCGCTCGCGCCGAACCTTCAGCACGTACAAGAGCGCGAGCGGGGCCAGCAAGCCCAACAGGGCGAGTCCTTTGGCTTGCGTGAACTCCCAGGGCACTGACGGCAGAGGATAGGGCGTGCTGAGCGCGCCGGCTATCGTTGATGCCGTTTCGACTCGCGTTAGGCCCCAGTTAGCCCGACCCGAGCGTAGCTCTCGGCTCGATCGGCGGCGATGTCAGCGAGGACGGCCTCGACCGCCGTCACGCCCACGTCTCGCACCGTGCGCAGGTTGTTTCGCGCGATTCGATCCCGAATATCGGGCTCCTCGGGCGTCGAAATTCCGGCGGGCGAGAGCATCCAAACCTCGACCAGCGCCGTCCCCCCGGTTGCGTCGCCCCGAACCTGTTGGAGCGCATCGTGGCGCACCAGCTGGATCGTCGGATCCGGAGAGCGTCGGATGAATGGCACCAGGCGGTCCGGGTCCTCGAGGTCAGGCGCAGCGTGTGGGTGGAAGGCCGCCATCGCGAACGGGATGCTCGACGGGTCATGGCGCTGGGCGTCGGCGTGGCGGAGCCGGCGGACGAAGTGCTCGAAGTCCAGTCGCGACGCTCCGCTGCACGGAAAGATGAGCAGCCCAACTTGGACCCGAGGCGCTTCTGAAAGCTCGTCGATGACCCGCAGAGAAGCGGAGAAATCGGCCAAATCTTGCTGAAATAGCACTCGCGGCTGCGCGCTTCCCTCACGCCGGGCGCGCGCCGCCCACGGGCAAAAATCAAAGCGCTCAACCACCTCGCGGGCGTAGCGCTCGTAGATGCGCAGCACCTCCTGGGTCTTGAGCGCGTCGCTGTCTGAAGCGGATGAAGAAGGTCCCACGTGTAAGGTCACATGCTAGCAGCTCCGGCACCGTCATCGTCCGCGTTCGCGCGCCGTTCGAGAGCGATTAAGTTACGCCATTTGTGCTTGTTTGTAGGGCAAGCCGAAGGGGAAGAGCGCGCGCGAAGAGGGTAGAGCGGTGCTCGCGAGCGTGCGCGCTGGCGTCGCACTTTGGTGCCGCGACACATCACGGACGCCACGCTTCGTGTCGGTCGCGGAAAGAATTTATGTCGTGTCACGCATCGAAGATGGACGTTTGACTTGACGGCACATGCCGCTTGGTGAAAAAGTGCGTGGCATAAAAGAGCGCTCGTGGGATGAGCTGCTCGGATACAAGGACGGAGTAATGGCCGTACGTAAGAAGAAAGCGTCGAAGGCAACAGTGGCCGCGGCGAAAGAAGCTGCGCCTGTCAAGAAGGCGCGCAAGAAGCGTCGCAAGAAGAAGGCAGCAGCAGCCCCGGCAGCCGCTAAGGCGCCGAAGGCAGCCAAGGCCGCCAAGGCCGCGAAGCCCGCCAAAAAGGCTCGCAAGAAGCGCGGACGCAAGAAGGCGTGATGCGCTTCGAGTGATGCGAGCGCCGCTCGGAGTTCGCTTCGGCGGCGTCGAGCGGCGCTCGCATTAACTCAGCGACAAGGTCGGGGGTCGAGGAATCGGCCCACCCGATCTGCTGTTTTTGGTGCGTGGTCAAAGCAGCAGGCGGCAGCGTCGCGCTGTCCTCGGAAGCGAGGCGGCACGTTCGACGCGGTTGCGAAAGGGCCTCCGGACGGGGTCCCCACCGTCCGCCGGTGTCAGTCGATGTTGCGTGAGAGCGTCCGGCGGATTGCGCCCTCGAGGTCATCCCGGGTCGAAAGGCGCACGTAGCTCGCGCCGTGCGTTCCAGCCCAGCTCCGCAGGGAGCTGAACAGGCTCTGTAGGCGCGTGGCGTACGCTGTGAGTGCGGAAGCGTCCACGGTGACGTCCAATACGCCGCCCGTTTCCGCGTCTTGCAGGGCGAAGTCGCCCTCCAAGGCTGGGTCGAGTTCTTCAGGGGCGAGCACTTGAACCAGTCGCACGTCGTGAGAGGCGGCGCGGGCGCGGGCGAGCGCGGCAAGGACGGGGCCCTCGTCCAAAAAATCACTCAGCACGACCAGCATCCCTGGGTGAGTCGCGCGCAGCAGCACGCCATCGACCGCCCGCGAAAGGCTTGCGCTACCGCTTGGCTCCAAAGCGCTGAGCTCCCGGCACAGGGCCGCGAACGCGTTGCGCCCGCGATGGGCCGCCCCGACCGCGCTGAGCCCGCTGCCGCGCTCCTCCATGCGGGCGACGTAGACCTGGGCGCGCTCGGCGCCGCTCATGGCTAAATACCCGAGGCTCGCCGCCAATCGCCTAGCGATCTCGATTTTGCTGGGATCGCCGAACCCGAGCGATGCCGACGCGTCGACCACCAAGCGGACCAGCCGGTCTTCCTCGGCGCGGAAGAGTTTCACGAGCGGCTCGCCGGTGCGGGCATACGCCATCCAGTCGATGCGCCGCGGGTCATCCCCGGGCGCGTACGCGCGATGCTCTCTGAATTCCGCACCAGAGCCGCGCCGCGGTGCCGCACCCTCGCCGGCGGCGCCTGAGCGCGCTTCGGACACCAGATGGCGGCGTAGCGCTTCGAGTCGCCGTCGAAATTCCGGATCGAGGAGGCCGTCGCTCACGCGGGCTCGGTAGGCTGCGGGGACTCCGCGGGCTCCGCCACAGGTTCGGGAGCGGCCGGCGCTGCCTGAGGGACGGTCTCCAGGTTTTGGCGCGCGGCGCGCTCGTTTGCGAAGCTCACTCGCGCGCGGAGCGTTCCCGTGGCGAGCAGGCCAAGCCCCAAGAGCCCCCAGCCTACGGCGGCGACGGCGCCCGCAATGCCATAAAGGTCGGCTTCTCCGCCGGCGGATTTGAAACGATCGACCACCGCGAAGGCGAACGCAGGCGAGGGGGCAGCGACGAGGAGCATTCGCGAGTTGCCCTCCAGGAAGATGCCGCCAATCGCCATCGCCACGTAGGGACCCAGCGTGGCCAAGAACAGCACGCTGCCAAGCAGCACCCGCGGCACCGTCGAGGCCCGGGCGCGCGCCCGCGCCCAGCAAGTGAATCCGAGGGCAAAGATCGAGAAGCCGAGCGCGTAGCCGCCCAGGCTGAGCAGCGCGTAGCGCTCGTCGCGGCTCGACGCGAAGCGAAAGCCCGCTGCCGTGACAACCGCTTGGCAGGCCGTGGCTAGCAGACTTGCGAGCAGCGCCGCACGCGCCACCCCGGGTCCGAGCCAGCGTGTCCTGGCCGGAGCGCGGGTTCGCTCCCAGCGCGTCGTTACCCGTAGTGATGGCCCGAGTGGCTCTCCCGCCACGAGGAAGGCCGAGAACAGCGCGAACATCCAGCACACCGCTTGCCCGGCAAGGCACCAATCGACGCGCGAGGGGCTGGCTGCCGCCGCCACGACCAGCGCGAACGCGAGCGCCGGCCCGCTGCCAAGCTGCCAATAGCGCAGGCGAGTCGAGCGATCGTCGCTCTCGCTCGCCATGTTGGCGATAGTCACCTCGTAGAACAACCAGCCGGGGATCAGCGTTGCCAAGAGCGGGAACAACAACAGGAAGACCGCGTACTCTGCGCCGAAATCCGCGCGCACATAGGCGGTCGGAAGCCAGACCGGTGCGCCGCCAGTGACCCCCGGAAACAGCTCGTGCACCGCGAAGCTCAGCCCAACCCCGAGCGCGCTGTAGAGCACGATCGAGACCGGAACCGCGACCACCAAGGTCACCAAGATCGAGACCGCGGGGCTACTGAGCTTGGAGCTCACGGCGAGCCCAAACGCCACCGAAAGCCCAGCAATCAGCAGCAACAGAGCAAACGCCAGCACCACCTCAGCGGGCGTCACCCCACCGAATAGAAACGAAAGCCCACCCACGGGTGCCAGCATCACCACGTAGAGCGCTACATAAGTGAGTGACGCCAAGAATTTGCCGCGGGCAATGCTCGCCGCCGAGAGGCCGGTAAGCAGCAGCGCTTCCCAAGTACGGCCGCTGCGCTCGCTGGCGATGGTCGCTGCGGCCACGGCGGGACCTACCCAGGTCACGACCGCGAAGGCGAGCGAGAAAAACGTGTGAAACACGCCGATCCCGACCTGGGCGGGCTCCGCCGTAGCGCTCAGCACGCCACCGATGGAGGCGATCAGCAGCGTCATCATGCTGGTCACGACGGCGAGAATCACCGGTGTGCGCGTCAGTCGCGCCGATTGACGCAACTCACGGATCCACACCGGGTTCGGTTCGCGCAACAGGCCGCGCAGGCCATTCTCGGCGCGGCCCACGAGCCCTGCGCGAGTCGAAGGGGGCATCGAGGGGGTGTGAGTTTGTACGCTCATGGTGCCGCTCTGCCGCTCATTGGAGTTCGCCTCGCGTCACCTCGAGGAAAATGCGCTCGAGTTCGTTTCGCTCGGCCTCGACGCCCACCACGCCCACGCCATGGCCGACCAAGTGCCGCACCACGTCGGCTACGAAGCGGTCGTCCCCGCTGTAGAACACCGTCAATTGGCCGCCGGGGGCGGGCTCGACAGACAACACGCCCGCGCCACCGTGAATCAGCGGTGCGACGGCGTGTGCGTCGCCGAGCACTCTGAGTCGCAAGCGTCGCCGCGCTTGCTCGGGAAGGGCCGCCCCCCCAGGTGTCGCATAGGCGGCGTTTCCATCGGCGCTTGGGGCCGCGCCGCTCTCGAGCGTGGAGCTGGCGACTGGCGCCGGATTGTTGCCGCGCTGGGCCGCTAGGCGCGCTGCAATTTCATTGATCGGGCCCGCTGCGACCAGCGCGCCCCGCTCCAAGATCCCGACCGACGTGCAAATGTCGCTGAGCTCCGTGAGGATGTGGCTCGAGAGAAAGATGGTTTTGCCGAGCTCTCGCAGCTCGAGCAGCAAATCACGGACCTCGATGCGCGCCCGCGGATCCAGGTCACTCGCGGGTTCGTCGAGCACCAGCACTTTGGGATCGTGCAGCAGAATGCGCGCGATCTGCAGGCGCTGCTTCATCCCTTTGCTGAGCGCGGCCACCAAGCGGTCATCGAGCTTCGAGAGCTCCGTGAGCTCGAGCACGGTGTCGACGACCGACATATCGTGAATCGTGTAAGCATCCGCGAAAAACTCGAGATACTCGCGGATCGTGATGCGATCGTAGACGCCCGCGTGGTCGGGCATATAGCCGATTACGCGGCGCACGCGCTCCGGATCGATGCCGACGTCGATGCCGTCGATTTCGATGCGCCCGGCGAGCGGCTCGAGCAAGGTGGCCATGGCGCGAATGGTGGTGGTCTTGCCGGCTCCGTTTGGTCCGATAAACCCGAAGATCTCGCCGTGCCCGACTTCGAAGCTTACCCCGCGCAGCACGATCTGTGCACCGAAGCGATGCCACAGATTGGAAACGCGGATTGCTGGCGTCGCGGGAACGGGTGGCGCCGAGGTCACGGTGCGCCTCCTTCTCCCACGACGCGCAGCAGCACGCGGTCATAGTCGACCGCCAGTCCGGAGTCGGTGAGTTTGCCTTCGCCGCCCTCGAGCGCGGCAATCAGCACGGGCGCGTCGGCAGGCCACCACTCGGTTTCGGCACCGATGGCGGGCTCGATGGCTGTCCATGCGCGGCCGAGGCCCGGGTAGTCCTTGTCGAGGGTCGCTGCAAACCGAGTCGCATCGAGCGGGATCGCCGTGGCACCGGGTGCGGCGGGCGTGCCGACGGCTGGCAGCGGAATGCCATCGCTGGCGCGGGCGCTCGCGCCGTCGCGGATGCGTCGCAGATAAGTGGTAGGCCCGCCTGGGCTATGCACGACGACGCCGATCAGGTCGCGCGCGGTGCGGTTCTTGATCAAGAAGTCATTGCCGACGGGCAGCACGCTGACGCCGCCCGACAACTCCGCAAATCCGTCCTCGCGAATGAGCACCGTCTGCCACGGCTTGGTTCGTAGCCCCGCGAGGCGTGGGCCATCTCGATCAATCAGCAAGTTTCGCGACACGTCGGTCGAGGCGCCGGCGACGTCGAGCACGTGCTCGCGGCGACCAGCGCGCACGCTGAGCTCGCGCGAAGAAGAGGCATAGAATCCGCGAAATCTAAGGGCGGCGGCGCGTGTCATGCCGGCCCCGGTGTCGAACAGCGAGAGCCGTCGCGCGCGTCCAGCCACGCCCTTGCCGAGCAGACCAATCAGCATGACGATGCACAGCGTCGCGGCGGACCAGAGCGGCAGCTGCCACAACGCGCGCAACGGCCGACCGCGGCGCGCGGCCAGGTAGAAATTCACGGGCCCAGCTAGCCCGGCGTAGACGAGCAGAAGGATGGCCGAGGCGATGATGGTCCAGCGCGTGGCTTGATTGGGATCGAGTTCGCGGCGCACGCCGTCGATGTTCAGGTCCCCGGGCGTCGCGGAGCTGTGGAGCAGCGTCGAGAGCGGTTGGCGGTCGTAGGCTTGCTCGATCAGCGCGGTGAGTTTGTGGCGCGTCCAGGGGTCCGCCAAAGTCACCGCGTCGCGCGGATCGAAGGCCAACAAGTGGAGCTCACCGAGGCCGTAGCTCGCAGCCGCACCGAACGGCGTTTCGTGCAGGTTCCCGCCGCGGTAGCCGACGAAGCGCTTTCGAAGCTCGGCGCTCGGCGCGAGTCTGAGGACGCGCAGCGGGGTCTTGGCGCCGGGAGCGACCGACTCCGTTTCTTCCGGCGGGACCACGAAGGTGGCGGCGCTGCTGAGACTCGCGGGGGCCGTGTCACGCGCGGGGCGCGCGCCAACGAGCGCCTCGACCAGCGGGTGAGCCAGGTCTTCCGGGCGGTCGAGAGCGAGGGCGAGCGCGCCCCCCGCGAGCACCCAGTTTGTAAGCGCCATTTGCTCGGCGTCGTCGAGCTTCGAAAGCTCACGCCCCGAGGCGACGACCAGCGTTACCGCCGAATAGCCGGACGCGCGCTCAGGCAACCACAGGTCGCCCGTGCTTGGGTCTTCGAGCGCCGCGCTCACGCCGATCGATCCCAGCACCGTGCGCAGACCGAAGCGTGTGCCGCGCCGCGAGGGGAACGAGGCGTTGCGCAGCAGCGGCACCAGTCGACTGGGCGTGGTGAGGTCCAGCACGATCGCCTCGTTCGGATGCGTCGCGGGTAGGGTCGCTTCGCTCAGCGTGTTCCCGTTGGCGTCGCGGGCAAAGACGCGAAAACTGGCGCCGCCGGGGCCGAGTCCGTGGGTCGGCGCTTCTAGCGTGGCCTTGCCGTGCGGGCCGAGCGAAAATGGCACTTCCGTGGTTAGCGCCGGACCCGAGCGCGACCACGCGGCTCGCGATTCGACGACCACGGACCCGGATAGCCGCTGATT
Source organism: Sorangium sp. (assembly GCA_019695485.1). GTDB lineage: Bacteria > Myxococcota_A > Polyangia > Polyangiales > Polyangiaceae > PMG-095. The sequence goes on along the minus strand of JAEUAF010000736.1, from coordinate 879 downwards.
GTCGGGGTTTTCGAGGCGCACGTGGAGGCTGCGCCAACTACCGTCATCGGGCGCGGCCACGCCGAGCAGCGGAGTGGCGTCGAGCACCAGCGCCGGTCCCGCTGCGTGCGTTGTGCTCGCGAACAGCGCGACCGCCAAACCCAGGATGGCTCGCAGCATCAGCTTCCTTGAACGGCTCTTGCGACAGGTTCCGGCAAGGTCGGCACCAGCGACAGGAGCTCTTCGATGACGCGGTCCGAGCTCACGCCTTCGGCCTCGCCCTCGAAGCTACGCAGAATGCGGTGGCGCAAGACGGGCAACGCGGCGCGTTGAATGTCGCTGAACGCAACCTGGGCCCGCCCTTCGAGGAGAGCGACGGCTTTGGCAGAAAGCACCAAGGCTTGCGCGCCACGAACTCCGGCGCCGTAGCGCACGGCGCGGCGCACGAGCGGGGTGGCGCGCTCAGATTCGGGGGAGCTGCCGGTCACCAACCCAGCCGCGTAAGCGAGCACCGCTGGGGCCACCAGCACGTCCCGGCAGAGCGAGCGCAGCTCGAGCACGGCGCTCGCGTCCAGGACACGCTCGGGCGTGGCCATGGGCTGCCCCGTAGTCTTTTGCAGAATCTCGACCAGGCCCTCCTCACTCGGCGCGCGCACCACGACTTTGAGAAGAAAGCGGTCGAGCTGTGCCTCGGGCAGCGGATAGGTGCCCTCCATCTCGATCGGGTTCTCGGTGGCGAGCACGAAGAACGGCTCGTCGAGCGCATGGCGTGTGCCGGCGATCGTCACGGCGTGTTCCTGCATCGCTTCGAGCAATGCACTCTGCGTCTTCGGCGTGGCGCGATTGATTTCGTCGGCGAGCACGATTTGCCCGAAAATCGGACCGCGATGCAGCTCGAAG
>JAEUAF010000700.1 GCA_019695485.1 Sorangium sp. | reverse complement strand
GGCTGCTGTGCCGAGGTTGCGCCGGAGTGGTCACTGCTGGCCACCGAATTGCATCCGCGCGTGGCTCATGAGCGCCACAGCCAGCGTTGCGTCGAGTCCCAAGCCACACTTCGACTTTCTTGACGGTGTGCGGGGCCTCGCCGCGCTGTACGTCGTTTTTCATCACGCCCTCATCAATCTGCCGGCCACCGCACATCCCTCTCTGGTCGAGCGCGGACTGAAGAAGCTCGGTGCCTCGGGACACTACGCAGTAGACGTCTTCATCGTTTTGTCCGGCTATTGTCTGATGTTGCCGCTCCTTCGCGAGGGGGCTGCGCTGAGTATCGGGACGTTCCTCAAGCGCCGCGCTTGGCGCATTTTGCCGGCCTACTACTTGGCGACGCTGGTCTCGCTCTTGTTGATTGGAACCGTGCTCGGAACGCCCTCGGGAACCCACTGGGACGTCTGCTTGCCGGTGACGCGCCTCGACCTCCTCTATCACCTCGTTCTGTTTCACGACTGGTCGGCAACGGCCGCTCCGAAGATCAACCACGTTCTCTGGTCGGTCGGCGTGGAGTGGAAGATCTACTTCCTGTTCCCCGTGCTGGTCATGCTGCGGAACCGTATTGGCGCGCTCAAAACCGCGCTGCTCGCGAGCGCGGTTGGCTACGCGGCCTGGCTTCTTTGCTGGCGCCTCGAGCTCCTCAATCCAGGCCCTTCGGGCAGCTCGTTCTACTACCTCGGCTTATTCGCCATGGGCATGTTGGCTGCGGAGATCGGGGAGCGGCGCGGCGCCCATGAGCCTTCGCGGCGACGGCTTGAGCTCGCCTTGCTGGCCATAGCAACACTCTCGCTGGCTGTGTTCACCCTCGGTTCCAGGGCGGAGCATGTGCTCTGGCAGGGGCGCAGCCTGTTCGTCGGCGCGTGGGCGGCGCTGCTACTCGTCACCCTGAGGACGCAGAGCCTTCCGCGAGCGATGGCGCGGCTCTTCAGTGACCGGCGTTTGGTGAGCGTCGGCCGCATTGGCTACAGCGTGTACCTCGTGCACGCGCCAGTGTTGGAGCTCGTCTATCTCTATCTTGTGCGACCCGTCGGCGACTCGCCGTACCGCACACCGCTGATGGTCGCGTTGTCGATGGCGGCGACGTTGCTGGTGGCTCCGCTGTTCTACATGTTCGCAGAGCGCCCATTTCACTTGCGTAGCCGACGCCTGCAAAACTCCGTTCCCGCGCCGCAGATCGCCTCGTAGCCAAGCCCAATCGCGGGCTCGCACGCGTCGGGGCACCCCGCACCCCGACGCGACGAAACGTCCGGCGCCTGCGGCTAGCGCACCGCAGGTGTCTAACTAGTGCGGCCGCGATTCTTTGGCGATGAGTTGTAGCTCGGTCTGCTTTCGGGCCTGGTAGCGTTCCAAGAGCGCCTGGCTGAGCTCGTCACCCAACACGCTCTGTGCGACCGGGAAGTACTCCCGTTCTTCCTCGTCGACGTGGTGCTCGACCATGGTGACGAGTCGCGCAAGTGCGGGCTCCCAAGCTGTGCCATCCGCACCCGCCGCGTCGAGCGCGCGAATTGCAGCTTCGATTTGGCGCGCATTGGCGTCGTGCGCGGCCGCGATCTGGCGAGTCGCTTCATAGCGCACGAAGACTGGATACACTTCTGCGAGCTCGCCGCGTTCGTGCGCGAGCAACTGTTGACGCACTTCTGCGTAAAGTCGCTGGCGTTCACCGGCCGTCGTGCTGGTCCTCAAGCGCCTCAAGAGCGCCGCCGCTTCTTCGTGTTCCTGAATGAGCTTACCAAACACCCCACCTGCTCCAGCCTTGGCAGTTTTCGCAGCGGCCATGTTTTTCGACGCACGTTCTTCCAGTCGATTGGGCATTCGGCCCTCCTTTGCGGGCGCAGCGAAGCAATGATCATGCGAGCGCAGTTGGTGGCGCTCGAATGTCGTTGGTGCGACGGCCGGGTTTCGCTTGGCGAAGCGCGCCACAGTCGCTCGGCGACTCATTTGGCTGGGCTCCGAAGTGCTCGCTCTGGCGCCTCGCTGGGGTGTGATTGTGCGCCCAAACCGGCTGCGCGTTACGGCACGACGCGCTGCACGAGGCCGCGTAAGATCCATGCGGCCGCCAGCAAGGCGAGACACACGCCCACCGCCGCGGCGAGGCGAATTAGCAGATGATGTCCGCTGCGCGCTGTTCTTGGAAGCATCTGCTCACGCTCCTTCGAATGACGATTGGCCGGAGCAATCCTCATACCGTCGACGATTCGAAATACCGTCGACGATTCGAAACACGATGCGCGCTTCGTTGCAGTCGTTTCTAAATGCATATCTCGAGTCAAAAGCTCGTCGAGACTCGAGCCCTCCGCACGCGTACGCTTCACGCTGTGGCGGGTTGGTGCGCCACAGCAATCCTTGCCGTGGCGCTCTGGCACGCTGGGAACACCGGCGCTGCGCGACCCCCAGCATTGCATAGGCCTTTTGTAGGATGGCGTGAGCTGCACACACCCTGCGCCTGAATCTTGCAATTCGGCTCCCCCATTGAAATGACCGTGACCCCACAATCGATGCGCTCCGTTTGTTCGAACTCGCATAACGAGATCGGCACACACGGAGCGAAACCAGGCAGAAACAGCCTGAGAGGAGCGTAGCCGAAACCTAGAATTGCAATTTCGATCGACGGGGGCGTTGGACCGAGACTGCTAGAACGCATTTCGAAAAGAGCGCGAAGACAGGATTGACCGCGGACGGGCGCGCCGCGGAACGGCTCGGCTTTGTCCGTTGCCAGCCGCGCCACACCTTGGAGGAGTTTTCAGATGTTGAAGCGTTATCAAGCCGTCGTTGGCGGCCTGTTCCGAGTGCTGGATGCCGGCATTATCGTCATTGCTTGGCTCACCGCTTATTGGTTGCGCTTTCACTACCCACTGCTGCCGGTCAGCAAGGGTTTCCCGGGATTCGCCAGCTACGCGGCGACCGCCCCATTGGTCGCGGTGCTGTGGCTCACGGTGTTTGCCGTGATGCAGGTCTACGAATCGAACCGGATGCTTGGCCCAGTTCAGGAGCTCAAGCGGGTACTGAATGCACACGGGATGGCGCTACTGAGCTTCGTCGCGCTTACCTACGTATTCGAGCAATACAAGTACTCACGACTCGTGATGATCTACTTCGGCGTGCTGTCGGCTGTCGCGCTGGCGGCGTTCCGATTGAGCATGCGCGCTTCGCTGCGCCAGCTTCGCAAGCGCGGCCTCAATCTGCGCCATATCTTGCTGGTTGGAGAAGGCGCTCCGGCGGAGAATCTAGTGGAGAGGCTAGAGGAATTTCCTGAGCTCGGCTTGCGCGTGGCGGGCGTCGTGACGTCCGATGGCTCAGCGCTCGAGCACATCTCGGGGCGCCCCGTCCTCGGTCGCATCAGCCAGCTGCCGGAGTTGATCGCAAAGACAGCTGTCGATGAAGTGCTGATTGCACTGCCCTGGTCGCAGAACCACGAGGTGCCGCGCCTGCTCGGGCTGCTCAAAGACGAGACCGTCGACATTCGACTGATTCCCGATGTGAAGGCGTATGCAACGCTGCGCTGCGACGTAGAAGACTTCGATGGCGTGCCCGTCGTGCGCATCAACGATTCACCGCTCGCGGGCTGGGGCGCGCTCGCCAAGCGCATCACCGATGTCCTGCTCTCGAGCGTCGGACTACTGATTCTTTCGCCGTTCTTGCTGTTGATCGCTCTCGCCATCAAACTAACGACGGGTGGACCTGCGCTCTACGTTCAGGAGCGCATGGGCCTCGACGGTCGCACGTTCCGCATGTTGAAGTTTTGTTCCATGCGGCCAGACGCCGAGACTCGCACCGGCGCCGTGTGGGCACGTCCGGGCGATGATCGCTGCACGGCGCTAGGCTCGATATTACGCAAGACCAGCTTGGATGAGCTGCCACAGCTGTGGAACGTGCTGTGCGGAGACATGTCGCTGGTGGGCCCTCGCCCAGAGCGGCCGGTCTTCGTCCAAAAGTTCCGCCACGAGGTGCCGCACTACATGCTGCGCCACAAGGTGAAGGCGGGCATCACGGGCTGGGCCCAAGTCAATGGTTGGCGGGGCAACACGTCGCTGCGACGCCGCATCGAATGCGATCTCTACTACATCCAGCACTGGTCGTACGCGCTCGATCTCAAGATCCTGACTTTGACGCTCTGGAAGGGCTTCATCAACAAGAACGCGTATTGAGGGCTGGGGCTTCAATGAAATTCGAGGCTTTCTTTTGCGTGTGGAGACGCTTGCTCCTGCCGATCTTGTGGCTGTTGGTGAGCTGCGCGAGCGGCTGCGCAAGCCAGCCCGCGGTGGTGGCGAGATCGTTGCCGTCGCCCGTCGTCACGATGAAAGAGGAGGTGTTGGACGCCTCACTCTTGGAGGCACTCCCGGGCGAGGCCGATGGAGATCCATATCGCGTGGGGCCGGGCGACACGATACTCGTGGCGGTCTACATGCATCCCGAGCTGTCGATCGCGCCCTATGCGGGTACGAACGGCGGCTCGGCAATGGGCTCGCGCATGGCCGGCTTGGTCGTCGACAACGACGGCACCGCACAATTTCCCCTGATTGGCTCACTCTCGGTAGCAGGCAAGACCAGCAACGAGTTGCGCGTGTTTCTGGAGAAGGAGCTGGCGCGCTTCGTGAACGATCCCAAGGTCACCGTGCAGGTCGTGTTCACTGGTAGCATCCGCTACTACTTGCTGGGGCAGTTCGCGCAGCCTGGGATGAAGTTCAGCGATCGCCCGCTGCGCCTGCTCGAGGCGCTCTCACTCGGTGGCAGCGTGCTACTCGAACGCGCCAGTCTCGGCACGGCCTATGTGGCGAGAAATGGCAAACGCCTCGCGATAAACTTTCGGCGACTGCTGCGCGAAGGCGATCTTCGGCAAAATATTCGCTTGCGAAGCGGCGACGTGATCTTGGTCCCCGATAACGCGGGAGACCAAGTGTTCGTGTTCGGAGGCTCGGGGCCCACGCCGAGCGGAGGCGCAATCGCCATGCGCAGCGGCCGTCTCGACCTGTTGCAGGCGATCGCGCAGGCCGGCTACGGGATCCATGAGCGTAGCCAGGTCAAGCTATCGCAGACGCGCGTAATCCGGAGCGACGGCGACCACGGACAGCTCTTCGTCGTGGATGCCGATCGCATGCTGAAAGGGGAGGCGGCCTCCTTTCCGCTGATGCCCGGTGACATCGTGTTCATTCCCGAGACGGGCTTCACGAGCTGGAACGAAGCGCTGTCTCAGTTGCTGCCTTCGCTGCAGACCGTGTCCGGTCTGCTCACTCCATTCGTTCAAATCAAATACCTCTCACAATAGCGCGAGTTTGCATGAAAAACTTGGAGCCAGTTAGAGTCCGAAGCGGCGAGCCGACACGCACGTCGGACGCGACCGTACAGGCCCCGCTCGGCCTCTGGCACACGGGTGGCGAGTCTGCCTCCGAAACGCTCGAGCTCGGCGAGATTTGGGCGACCTTGCGCGAACACCGACTCTGGTTGTTGATGTCCGTGTTGCTTGCGCTTGCGCTGACGCTTGCGCTGACGCTCGCGTCGCGCATGGAGTTCAAGGCGAGCGGTGGGCTCTACCTTGGAGACCTCGACGAACGCGGCGCCCCCAGCGGCGCCTCGGAGACGCTCGATTTCCTCGGCGGGGGGCGAGCGGAACTCGGCACCGAAGTCGAGGTGATCAAGAGCGAAACGCTGGTCGGACGCGCGATCAGCGAGGCGGGCTTGAATGTCAGCATTACGCCGCTCGGAGCGACGCCGGCTCGCTATCTACGCTGGCGCCTCTCCGAACGTGACCCCGGGCTCATCGACCTGGCCGCTCGCGAGCTCCGCGCCCGCGGCGCAGAGCTACCCGAGAAGGCTCGCGCTCAGGCGTATCGGGTCAAGTTCTCGAGCTCGGATCAGTACGAGCTATCGAGCGGTGGCAAGGCGCTGGCGAAGGGCAGGCTCAACGAGCCGCTCTTGATCCCGGGCCTCCAGATAACGCTGCTGCGCGGGCTCGAGCGGGGGCCTGCCGCCGGTCGCATTTACGACTTGGTGGTGCGGCCGCTCGACGAGGTGCTGGAGCACGTCTTCGATACGCTGAGTGTCAGCAGTCCGCGCACCGCCCCCGGTCAAACCGTGAACGTCGTGCGCCTCGAGTTCAGCAACGAATCGCCGAGCACCGCCCAAGCCTTCCTGGAGCGGTTGATGCGTGGCTACCTCGAGCAGCGGCAGCTCTGGAAGACCGAGAAGGCGAGCGCGGTCGAGACCTTCGTCAGTAATCAGTTGGGCAGTATGCGAACCTCGCTCGACGAGGCCGAGCGCAGGCTCGCCGAGTACAAGAAGAGTTCGGGAGTGGTGGTGCTGAGCGACGAAGCCAAGACCATGATCGAGCAGATCGGCAAGTTCGAGGAGCAGCGGGTCGCGGCTCGACTGCAAGTCTCGGCGCTGAACGACATTCAGCACGTGCTGAACTCGAAGAGCAGCGCGCCGGTCGAAGCCTATTTGATGGGTGAAGCCGAGGACACCGTGCTGGCGGGTCTGGGTGCCTCGCTCACCAAGGCGCAGGAAGAGCTGAAGAAGGTGGAGCACCAATTCACCGGTGACGCACCGGCTGTTCTCGAAGAGCGCGCCCGCGTCGATGCGCAGCGCGAGATGGTCAAAAACTACGTGTCGACCCGGCTCTCTCGCGCGCGGGAGCAGTTCTCGGCCATCGATCACGTGATCGGGCAGTCAAACGAGAAGCTGAAAGGTGTGCCGGCCACGGAGCTCGAGCTCGCGCAGCGCGTGCGCGACGCCGAAGTGTTCAGCAAGATGTATTCGTATCTGTTGGAGCGCAAACAACAGGCCTCCATCGTGAAGGCCGCCACGATTTCCGACAATCGAATTTTGGACCTGCCCAAGGTGCGCTATCACGAAAGCTCGCCCCGGCTCGGCGTGCGGCTGATGCTGGGCGCGCTGTTCGGTCTCCTCGTAGGCGCGCTCAGCGCACTGTTCCGCCAGCGCGCGGCCTCCACCTTCCAGAGCCTGCGCGAAGTACAGCGGCGCTTCCCCGAGACTCCGATATTCTCCATCCTGCCGAAGCGCCCGAAGCCTGCGTCGGGCGAGGTCACGCTGCGCCGCGCAGTTACCATCGAGACCCTCGCCGGGCGCTCCGGCAGCGCGTTCCGCGAAGCCTTCCGGTTGTTGCGCGCCAACGTGTACCGCGCAGGCGGCCCGGCGCTGAGCCGCGTCGTGCTCGTCACTTCGTTCGATCCCGGCGATGGCAAGACGCTGACCACGTATGGCCTCGCCGCCACGCTGGCCGCGGAGGGAAATCAGGTACTGGTGATCGACGCAGACGGCCACTCTGTGCCGGGCGGCCCCGTGCCGCGACGCCCGGGCCCGGGTCTCGCAGAAGTGCTGAGCGGCCAGGCGCTCTTTCAGAATGTCGTGAACATGGTGCCGGTGCCCAACAGCGAGTTCTTCTCGCTCGGGCCGGGCGACGCCTCGGCGAGCGCGGAGGAGTGCTTCTCGAGCATGCGCTTGGCAGCCTTCCTGGCGGAGGCGCGCTCCGCCTATAGCTTCATCTTGATCGACGCGCCCAGCATGTCGCGCGCGTCCGACGCGCTCTTGATGTCGGCCTATGCAGACCTGGTGTTGGTGGTCTTGCGCCTGGGAAATAGCCGGCGAGCGCTGGCGCTCGAACACATGTCGCGACTCGTGGCGACCACCGAATCTGCGATCGTCATCAACACACCCGAAGCAGCCTCCGCGGACTTGCATGGGCGTACCGCCGTCTGGATTCCGGTCCAGCCGCCCGCGAGCGACAAGTCGCAAGCCGCGCCGGTCACGGTTCTGCGCCGGGGCAACAGCCGGCCATGACGAGTCGCGTCGAACAAGCCGCGCCCGAAGGCGGGTCGACCGGGCGCGCACTCGCGTTCGTCTACGTTGGCTACGCGTTTCGCTATCTGTACTTGCTGATCCTGGTTCCCTTTTACGGGCGCGTGCTCGGGGCGGCCGAGTACGGGCGCGTGCTCGCCGCGATGTCGCTCTACCAGATCGTTTGGATGCTTGGTGAATACGGCTTCGCTCCAGTTGGGGCACGCGACGCGGCGAGCACTCGAGATCCGGCCGCCCTGTCTGCCTTGTACGGTCGTCACGTAGCTGGACGTCTTGTGACCGGGCTGCCCGCCCTGCTCGTGGGAATTGGCGGCACGTTCCTCTCTCCGCTGCTGCGCGAACACCCCATCTTCGGAATCTTGGCGACCTTGAACGGATTGGTGGCCGCCTTCAATCTCGGCTGGTTTTACCAGGGCATGCTGCGTTTCAGAACCTCGGTATTGCTCGAGATGTTCGGCTTCGCGCTCAATCTGCCGCTCGTGCTCCTCTTGGTGCACGGACCGAGCGACGGCTGGCGCGTGCTCGGCAGCTTGCTGTTCTCGAGCGTGGCCTGCACGCTGACGGCGCACGCGATTGCGTGGAAGAGCATCGAGCGACCCCGGCTCCGCTATGCAGAAGGCACCGCGCTCGTGCGCGAGTCGACCGCTCTGTTCGCTCACAAAGGGCTGATCCTGTTGATGGCGAGCTCATCGACGTACCTGATCAGCCTGTTCGCGAGCGCAGCGCAGGTCGGCTACTATGGCGCCGCAGAGCGCCTGGTGAGCGCGGCGCTCAGCCTGATGAATCCGGCCAACCAGGTGCTGGTCGGCACAGTCGCTCGTCACATCAGCTCTCGCGACAGCGAGGACCGCGCCTACGCCATGATGCGCACGGGCTTCTGGACCCTCAGCGCCTTGGGAGCCGCGATGTTGACGGGGACCGTGCTGCTCTCGGGAACACTGGTGCGCCTCATCTTGGGCGAGGGGTTCATGCCTTCGGTCCCGATCTTGCGCATTCTCGCGCTGATGTTTCCGTTCGCGGCGATTGATCAGGTGATCACGGGATACGTCCTGATTCCGCTGCGTCTCGACCGCGTCGTTACTCGAGTCAGCTTCCAGAGCGCGCTCACCACTGTCGCGATGCTGCTGATCCTCGGACACGCGTTCGGCGGAGCGGGGGTCGCCTGGGCGCGCACGCTAGGCGCCGTAGTGATGGCGATTAGCTTGATTCACGCACTTCAAAGTAGACAGCTCTTGAGAAGGATCTTCAGCGCATGAAACGTGATTTCAGGATTGCGATTGGTATCGCCACCGCGGGTCGTCGCGAACAACTCGCATTGACCCTGGCTCAGCTCGGGAAGCAGCGTCGCAAGCCGGACCAGTTGCTGGTGTGTCCGGCGCGAAGCGAGGACTTCGATGCCGCCGGGGCTCAGCTGCTCGGCTGCCCATTTTACCTAGTTTCTGGGCCGCGCGGCCTGTGCGCGCAGCGCAACGCGATCTTGCGCAGCTGTCGGGATGCGGACCTGCTCGTTCTATTCGATGATGATTTCTATCCCGCCGCCGATTACCTCGAGCGCGCGCAGGAAATCTTCTGGCAGGAGCCGGCGGTCGTGATCGCCACGCACCACCCGGAGTTCGATGGCGCGACCGGTTCCGGCTTGACTCACGAAGCGGCCCTCGAGGTCGTCGAGCGCTTCGACCTCACACCAGCGCCCGAAGCCTGCTTGAGGCCGACCTACGCGGGCTATGGCTGTAACATGGTCGTGCGCTTGGCCCCGGTGCGCGCACACGAGGTCTGGTTCGACGAGAATCTGCCACTTTACTCCTGGCTGGAGGACGTGGACTTTAGTCGCCGACTCTCGCCTTACGGGCGCATCGTCGAAAGTAGTTCACTCCGGGGTGTGCATCTCGGCACCAAGCGCGGGCGCACCTCGGGCGTGCGCCTTGGCTACTCCCAGGTCGCAAACCCTCTATATATGCTGAAGAAGGGCTCGCTCAGTCTGCCCTACGCGCTCGGGCAAATGTCGCGCAACGTCGCCAAAAACACGTTGCGCGCACTGTGGCCAGAACCATGGGTGGACCGCGCGGGGCGCTTCAAGGGAAACACCATCGCCTTCGGCCACCTGTTGACCGGGCGCCTGCACCCGTTGAACGCGACGGAGCTCGAGTAGAGGATGTCGGCTGCGGACCCATGGCAGTGCGCTCCGCGTGCGCTCGAGCGACCGAGGCCGAACCTTGCGCGGCTGCGCATCGGCATCGACGGCGAATCGCTGCGCGCCCCCCTTTCGGGTGTCGGTCGCTACGTTTACAGTCTGTGTTGCGAACTCGAAGAGCTCTTGCCCAACGCGCTGTTCTTTGCGTACTCGCGACTGCCCGCGGCGCGCCTGACGCTGCCCTCGCAGCGCTGGACGCTGCGCACCGAGCGTCTGCGCCCGTTGCGTCACCTGCCCTCCTTCGTGTGGCTGAAGACACGCGGCGCGGCGCTCTGCGTGCGCGACGAGCTCGATGTATTTTGGGCAAGCCGCACGCTCCATCCCCACCTCCGAGGCGTGCGCACGGTGTGCACGGTCCACGATTTGAATCACCTCGTGGTGCCGGAAACGATGCAGGTCGCGACCCTCTGGTCGCACCGGATCTGGTTCGAGCGCGACGTGAAGGCCGCAGAGCAGGTGGTGGCCAATTCGCGAGGCACCGCCGAGCGCCTGCAGATGCTGCTGCGCCGCCCGATTTTGGATGTCATCGCACCCGGTCTGGACGCGAGTTTCCGTCCGCCCTCGCCTGCCGAGCAAGAGATCGCCATACATTCACTCGCGGCGCGCGGCATCACCCGCCCTTACCTGCTCTCCGTCGCGACTACGGAGCCACGCAAGAACATCGAGGCCCTGGTGGAGGCGTTCGTAAAACTCAAGCGCGAAAACCAGCTCCAGGGTTACAGCCTGATATTGGTCGGGCAAAGCGGCTGGAAACAGAGCGCCTTCGACCACGCTCTGGCCGAAGCCAGGCCCTACGGCGTCATCGCTACCGGCTACGTGCCGCAGGCCCTGTTGCCTGTCCTCTATGCCAACGCAGAGGCATTCGTGTTCCCGTCGCTCTACGAGGGATTCGGCATGCCGGTGCTCGAAGCGCGTGCTTGCGGTGCGCGCGTGCTGATCTCGAACTGTCGCGAGCTGTGTGACGTCGGTGGCGAAAGCGCGGTGGTGGTCGAGCCGCACATGAACGGCATTCGAGCCGGAATTCTGCGCGTACTCGCCGCGCCGCGAGTGCCGGAGGATGCGCTTGCGGTCGACTACTCCTGGCAACGCGCAGCCGTAAAACTTGCCGCAATCTTCAGTGACAACTCCGGAAAGGACCGAGTGGTATGATTGAGTCAAGCCAAGCGCCAACACTCTCGGTGATCGTGTGCACGCACAATCGTGCTCGTGACGCGCGCGAATGCGTCGAAGCGCTGTTGGCGAGCGCCGGCGTCGAGCAGCTCGAGCTAATCGTGGTCGACAACGCGTCCGAGGCACACGAGAGCGCGCTACTCGCGCAGGGCGTTGCGGGCCTGCCCGTACGTCTGGTCAGCGAGCCTGTCCCCGGCCTCTCGCACGCGCGCAATCGCGGGCTCAGGCTGGCCAGAGCAGCGTGGGTCGCATACCTGGACGACGACGCGCTCCCATTTCCGGACTGGGTCCTGCGCGCGCTCGCCCTGGTGACGCGGCCCGACCCAAGCCTCGCCGTGATCGGGGGAGCCGTGTATCCGAGATGGCCCGAACACGCTGTCGCCGACCACGTCGAACCCGCGCACCTCGGTAACCGCTGGCGCGACCTACTTTCACTGATCGAACTCGAGCACTACCCAGACGACTCGAATGTTCCCCAGGTGGTCGGCTGCAATCTGCTAGTGCGACGCTCGGCGTTGGAAGAGATCGGCGGTTTCTCTGCGGAGCTCGGTCGCACACCGGAACGACTTCTCGGCGGAGAGGAGATCGATATGGTGAGGAAAATCTGCGCACGTGGGCGACGCGTCACGTTCGACGCTGGGCTGCGCGTGCATCACAAGATTCACGCCGAACGCCTGAGCCCCGCCTGGGTGCGCCGACGCGCAGAGGCGGAGGGCGAGTTGCTCTGGAAGTGCGCCGGATCCCCCAGGCTGGCGCTCAAGGTGCTGCTCTCGATTCCCTACTTGGCGCTGGCTTCGGGCCTGCGCACACTGCCCGCTGGCAGCCCGCGTGACTATGACCATCACGTGCGACTTTGGAACAATCTCGGTTTCGTGAAGTCGGCCATGGCCGCCATGGTACGCCCGGTTCGGCAGAGCGAGCTCGCGAGTCGAGTGATGCCATGAAGGTCGCTCTCATCCACGAATGGTTCTCCGCGTTGGCCGGGTCGGAAAAAGTGGTGGAGCAGCTGTGCGCGCTCTACCCGCACGCCGACCTGTTCGCGGTCTACGCGGATCCGGGGCTGGTGTCGCGAACGGCCTATTTGCGCAACCGACGCCTACAGACCTCCTTCATCCAAGGGGTACCGGGCGCCGCGCGCGCGTTTCGCTCCTACCTATTGCTCATGCCGCTCGCCGTGGAGCAATTCGACCTCTCTCGCTACCAGGTGGTGCTGTCGAGCAGTCACGCGGTTGCGAAGGGTGTACTCACGGGTCCAGATCAACTGCATATCAGTTACGTGCACTCGCCGATCCGCTATGCGTGGGACCTACAGCACCAGTATTTGCGCGAATCAGGGCTGGACCACGGAGTCAAAGGCTGGGTGGCTCGTTCCATGTTGCACGCCATGCGCATTTGGGACTATCGCACCGCCGCTGGGGTCGATCATTTTCTCGCCAACTCGGAGTTCATCGCGCGCCGCATTCGCAAGGTCTATGGGCGTGATGCGGAGGTCATCTATCCACCCGTCGAGGTGGCGGCCTTTCCGCTCGGCACGGCGCGGGACTCGTTCTATCTCGCGGCATCACGCCTCGTGCCGTATAAGAAGATGGAACTCATCGTGGAGGCGTTCAGTCGAACACCCGAGCGAAAGCTGGTGGTGGTCGGCGACGGCCCTGACCTCGCGAAGGTCAAGGCGAAGGCGGGCATGAACGTCGAGATCCTCGGCTTTCAGCCGCACAGCGTGCTGTGTGACCTGATGCAGCGCGCCCGCGCGTTCGTGTTCGCCGCAGAGGAAGACTTTGGAATCACGCCCGTCGAGGCGCAAGCGGCGGGCGCCCCAGTGATCGCATTCGGCAAGGGTGGTGCGCTCGAAACTGTGCGTGGCTTGAACGACCACAGTCCGACGGGCGTGTTCTTCGAAGAACAAGAGGTGGAGAGCGTGCTCGCGGCGGTCGCGAAGTTCGAGCGCAACGTCGATCGATTTAGCCCGGCAGTCTGCCGCGAGAACGCGCTCAGGTTCTCCGTGGAGCGCTTCCAGCGCGAGTTCTCGGCGTATGTCGCACGTCGCTGGGACGAGTTTCAGAGCGCCAAAGCGCCGCGCAAGCTGGCTCAGCGCACGCCGCAGAGTGGCGTCCACGCGCTATGACTCCGACGATTTTCGCGGCCGTGGTCGTGCTCGCTGGACTGCTCGCTCGCGGGGGTGCGGCGCTGACCGTGCAGCTCGTGCTGTGCTTGTTCGGCGCGGCCGCCGCGATTTCGTTGCCCGCCTTGGGCGGGGCCACGGTGACGCCGGCCGTGCTTTTTCTACCGTTCCTATCGCTGCGCGCGCTCGGCGATCGCGCGGAGCTGCTCTCGTTCCGACGTGTGTCGCGGGCCACGTTCTGGCTTGGATTACTGGCGCTCTGGGGGGTGCTGAGCGCCCTTTTGTTCCCACGCCTGTTTGCCGGTGACATGCAAATCCTCACCGTGGACCGTAACGGCGCCAATCTCGGCGCGACGCTGCTCCCGCTCGGTCCAGTGTCAGGAAATATCACTCAGTCGGGCTACGCGCTGGGCGGCGCGCTCGCATTCTTCGCCGTGCGTCGCCTATTGAAAGCTAAAGGACGCCTTCAGCAATTTCGAGACGCGGCCTTGCTGCTCGGCGCGCTGAACGTGCTCGCGGCGTTGCTCAATCTCGCCGAGTTTCACTTGGGGCTGCCAGGCATTCTGGCCTATGTGCGCACCGGGAATTACGCCATCTTCGACGCCTATGAGGAGGCCGGTCTGATGCGCGTGCAGGGGACTTTTTCGGAAACCTCCGCGTTCTCGGCCTTCACGCTGCCGCTGTTCGCCTTCGCATTGAGCCTGTGGTTGCAGCGCGTGCGCTCCGTCTACAGCGGCTCGATCGCGCTGGCCTCGCTTTCGCTCCTGCTGATCTCGACTTCGACGACTGCCTATGCGGCGCTTGCCGTCTATTCGTGCGCGTTCGCGGTGGTGCTCGGCACGCGCGCGTATCTGCACGGCCAAGTGCCGCGTGTGGGTGCGCTGCTCGGCTGGGCGGTGGCAATTTGCCTCGGGACCCTAGTCATCGGCCTAGTACGACCCGAGATTTTGGCGCGAGTATCGGAGTTTGCGAAGCTTACCGTGCTGAGCAAGCTGGACACGAGCTCGGGCTTCGAGCGAAGTTCCTGGAATCGTCAGGCCTGGGCAAACTTCCGGGATACGTTCGGCTTGGGTGTCGGCCTCGGCAGTGCGCGTGCCTCCGGCTTTGCGTTGGTCTTGCTCTCGAACGTCGGCGTTGTCGGCACGCTGCTGTTTGCCGCCTTCTTGTGGGCAACTTGCCGAGGCCTCCCAGGCGAATTCACGGAGGAGAGTGCCGTGCCTCGCGCGTCGCGGCACGCCGTGCTGGCGGCGCTCGCTGCGGCGTTCGTGTCCGGTGCGGTCTTCGACTTGGGCGTCGCGTTCTATGCGTTTGCGGCTGCCGCCAGTATGCGACGAGGGCAGGTGCCGAGGCGAGCTCAGGCCGCCAGCTCGTCGAGCGCTTCGAGATGGCAGCGCGCCGCCGCCTCCCAGCTGTACTGAGCCAGTCGCTCTCGCCCCTTTTCGATGAGTAGCGATCGCGCCGAGGGATCGGCCACGAGCCGTTGCATCAGGCTGGATAGCTCATCGGCATCGTGCGGAGAAAAGTACCAAGCCGCATCGCCGCACACTTCGGGGATCGATGCCGCGCGCGAGGCCAAGACAGGGCAACCGAGCGCCATCGCTTCGAGCGGCGGAATGCCAAACCCCTCGTAGAACGAAGGATACACGAAGGCCGCCGCATGTTCGTAAAGCGCTCTGAGCTCCGCGTCGTTCACATATCCCAAGAGCTTCACCGAACCCAGTGCGTTCGGCCCCAACGCTCCGAAAATGCGCGCGTCGACTGCGCCCGCCACGGCAATGTCGAAGTCTGCCACGCCTAGCTTGGCCACTGCCTGCGCGATGAGCTTGAAATTCTTGTGAGGCGTGATGCTGCTGACCGCGAGCACGTAGCCGCGAGAGCGAAGCGCGTTCCGCTCGAGAATGCTAACGTCGGAGCCAAAGCGGCCCACGTGCTGCCAACCTTCACCGGAGACGCGCAGGCGCTCGTTCTGGCCCCCAAAGTGGCGCACGATCTCCGAGCGCGAGAAGTCCGATACGGTCATTACCAGCTCGGTGCGACGCACGAGCGCAGGCAACAAGAGCTTGTACAAGACGCGAAACTTTCGACTAAACGCTTCTGGCACGGCGTGCACGGCCGCGTCGTGAATGGTCACGAGCTGACCTCTCTTCACGAGCGGCCCTGTGGGCCCAAAGCTAAGAAGCCAACCGCCGCGAGCGGCGAGCGGTAGGACTAACTGCTCCCAAGCGTGCCCTGCGAAAGGCCCCACGGTCTTGAAATCGATCGCGCGAAGCGTGGGTGCGACGGTGCCCGGCGGCGCAAGCAGCGTGAATCGTCGCGCGCTGTCGGGTTGGCGCTGAGCCAACAGCGTGTCCATCGCCAGTAGCGTTTCGTGCGCATAGCGTTGGACGCCGGTGACGCGTTGAGAAAGAAAACGCCCATTGATGAAGACCTGCATGCGCGCTCCCGCGAAATGGCCTCCCCGAGTGTTGCACGTCTCGCTCGGTTGCGGCGATTGATTCGTACACGCCCCGTCGTGAATTTGGCGATTGGTGCGATGCGCCGAAACGGTGCTGCGCGGCGCGCTCACGGTCTTGCCTCAGCGTAGCGAATTTGCAAGGCGCACGTGGCTGGACTTCGCGAGGCGCGCCAGCTCGCCCCGTTGCGTCGAGCTTGCCCCGTGAGGTTGCAACAAAGCTCCAGCAAAGGTGGCGGCACATCACCTGCATTCCCGAGCGCGCCCCGTCATCAGGAGGACTCATGCGACACTCATTTGTCAGCGCGACAATCGCTTGTTCATTGATTGCTTGCGGCTCGAACAGCGACCACTCTTCGGCCTCGAGCAGCACCCGCGACATCACGCCACCCACCAACGCCTTCCCAGATTCGCCTCCGAATTCGCCGGTCCCGCCGGCGGCCTGCGGCGACATGAACGGCGGCGGCGATCAGCATGTCGACTTTCCGACGCTCATGCAGCAGAAAAGTGCCGAGAAGGCCGAGGTAATGGACCGACAGTTGGCGCTTCTCGCCGCGCGCTACGATCTTAGCGATAGGCCCTCCACGAGCGTGAGCATGTCGCGCGGCAAGCCCATTCAGCAAGGCGTGCGCGTGCGCTTACCGGATGGTGCGACCTATCAGAGCTTGGCAACCCTGAGCCCTTCCGAGATAAGAGCGCAAAACTTACTGCCGCTTGGCTTCTACCCCCTGCCACATCCGAAACAGCCCGAGGGCGGCATGGTTTTCCCGCACTTCCAGATAGACGAGGTGCGACGGCAGACGTCGCGTGACCTCAGCCGCTTCGATCTGGACTTTGACATTCCTGATCAGTTCTTGCCCGAATTTCCGCCGCCCATCTACCTCACGACGCGCCAAGATCTGGGAGACGTTTCGCAAGGCCAACTGGTGACGACCGACAATTACTATGAGCTCTTCAAGTGTATCTTGAACCCGAAGCAGCTGGACGGCTTGCGGCTACTGTTGACGCCCTTTGCCCAGCAACAATTCAATCTGATCGACGATCGCCGCTCTGAACGACCCAGCCTCGGCGTGGCCTGCTTCGATTGTCACGCCAATGGGCATACCAACGCCGCGACGCATTTGGTCGGCGATATTCGGCCGCAGGAGCTGCGGCATCGGATCGACACGGTCTCGCTGCGTGGGGTCAATGTCCAACAGCTGTTCGGTTCGCAACGCGCGCTCTCGAGCGTCGAGGACTTCACCGAGTTCGAGCAGCGCGCCGCCTATTTCGACGGGGACCCCGTGCTCGCCACCAAAAAAGGACTGAACCCGCTCGACCGCGGTTCGCAGGTTCAGGATATGGCGGAGTTTCAAAAGAT
>JAEUAF010000166.1 GCA_019695485.1 Sorangium sp. | reverse complement strand
CCGCCGCTCGCAGCGCTGGCGCCGCCGCTTGCGGAGCCCGCGCTGCCGCAGCTGCTTCCCACGACGCAAGCGCCCGCGCACAAGGTCTGCCCGCTCGGGCAACTACAGGTCTGGCCCGATGCGCAGCCCGCTGAACCGCCGCCCGCGCCAGTGCCGCCTTTTGCTGCGCTGCCTCCATTGGCTGAACCGCCCAGCCCCGAGCTCGCGCCCCCGGCTCCACTTCCCGTGCGATTTGCCGGCGCGTTCGAGGAGCAGCTCAGTAACGCGAAAGCGCTTACCCAGAGCGCGAAGAGACCTTGCATTGATCTCGGAGCTTTGCATGGGTTTCGCTCTCGACAAGCTGAAACCTGGTGGAAAAGCTTTGTGCGCAGAAGCTGCCTCCGTTCGCGCCTCGTCTTTCCGGATCAGGTCGCGGCCGGGCGCACGGAAACGCGAAACTCCTTCCAGCGCCCGCTCCGCCAGCGCCGGTAGTTCACGATGCCGCGGGACAATTCATCAAGCCCCAAGCCGAGCCAGACTCCCGGCAAGCCCCAGCCCAGATACTTGCCGAACAAGTAGCAAGCGGGCAAACCGAAGCCCCACATCATGAAAGATCCGGTGAGCGCCGTGTAACGCGCGTCTCCCGACGATCGCAGCGCGCCTCCCGCCACGATGTTCACCGCGCGGCTTGGCTCGACCAACAGCCCGAGTAAGAATAAGGGCGACGCGAGCTCGGTAATCGCC
Organism: Sorangium sp.; assembly: GCA_019695485.1. GTDB lineage: Bacteria > Myxococcota_A > Polyangia > Polyangiales > Polyangiaceae > PMG-095. Next base: position 15,336 of record JAEUAF010000166.1, on the reverse strand, counting down.
GCGCTCGACGTCAGGGTCGCGAGCAGCGGTCGGTGAAAAAGCGTCAGGAGCGCGCTGAGCACGAAGTTGCCACTGATCGCAAACACGAGCCCCTTCTGCATTTGGCGCTCCGCGCCCGCGAAGTCCTCGGCGCCGATGTGGTGCGCGATTGTGACTTGCGCGCCGATGCCGAACGCCGCGCCCCACAAGATCGTCGACACCATCGCGAAATTGAACACGTAGGTGCGCGCCGCCAGCGCGTTCGCGCCCCATGACACGACCAGCGCATTTACCATCATTTGCGCGCCCTGATAGGCGATGGGTTCGAGCGCAGACGGCAAGCCGATGTCGAGCACGCGGCGCATGCGCGCCACGAACTCCGCGCGCGGAGGTCGTAGCGGGAAACGGATGCGGAGCCCGAAGTGCACGACACTCAGCGTGAACAGCAGCCCCACCGCTAGCGAAAGCACGGTCGACAGGGCCACGCCGGCCACGCCGAGCCGTGGCAAACCGAGTGAACCCTTCATGAACATGTAGTTGAGCGTCACGTTGCAAACGTTGGTGAGCAACGCCTCGCACAGCACCCAGCGCGTCTTCCCACGCGAATTCAGGATGTTGCCGTAGCCAATCTGGGTCGCCTTCAGAAATTGGAAGCTTCCCAGGATGCCGAGGTACGTCGCGGCGTGCTGCGCCATTTCGCCATGCAGCCCGAGCCAGGTGGGCAGCGCGCGGTGCAGCAACAGGAACGCGAGGCTCGTGCACAAGCCGAGCCCCAGGTTAAATAGAACGAGCGAAAGATAGACGATGGGCACTTCCGCGTGGCGCCGCGCGCCGAGCAGCTGGGCCGCGACGCTCGATCCGGCTTGTCCCACGGCGGAAAAGACCACGAGCGTTGCCCCTAGTACCGGCAAAAGCGCGCCCGCGGCGGCGGCCGCGCGATCGGAGATCCTCGCCAGGAAGAACGAATCTACGAAGGTGAGCGACATGCTCAGAGTGAGGCTCACCAAGAGCGGCCAGGCGACGCTCCACAAGCTTTGGTTGAACTCGTGCGGCGTGTGCGGAGTGGGAGCGCGCTCGACCATGGGGGGCCGCGAATAGCGGCCGGCTCGCGTGCGCGCAAGCGAACCAACGCGATCGGCGTGGTTCTTGCGGCGCTTTGCGCACGGCTGCGCTGAATTCTTTACCAAGCGCGGAGCTTGGATCGCAGGCTCGGCGCGCCTGGGTCGTGCGTACCCGCGCTCGGCCGAGTGTCGCCAGCGCACGAGCAGTGCACACCGCTGCCTCACCCGTTTGCGCCGGTTCAGATGAGCCAAGCGCGCGCACGCCACGCACTTCCCTGCAATTCGACGACTGAGCGAAACGTGGTTTTTGCTCCTACCTTGGTGGCCACGTGCGTCGCTGTGCGCGCTGTGTGTCGCGACGCGTGCGAGCGCCGCATGCTCACGCCGATTGCTGCGCGCACGTTGGTCGCAAGGCACGACGTCGATACGTTGACGTGCGACCCGAATGAGGGTGAGACTCGAAACACCGTGTTCGAACACAACGATACGGGCGACCCGCTGGCGCCGGCGGTAGGTCCGAGTGCCGACATCTTGTTGGCGCGCGCGCTGGCCGAGCTCTGGGTTCGCGAGAACGCGGAGGGCTTCGCGAAGGCAAGCTCCGCCGCTGAGTCTTTCGAGGTGTTGTTTCAACTGGCACCCGTCGCGCTGCTCGAACTCGACTCACAAGGTCTGATCATTCGTCAGAATCCGGCCGCGCGCGCGTTATTTGCTGGCGTCGAATTGGGCGCGGCCGTTGCGGCACTACCACTGACCAAGCCCGCTTTGGCCAGCCTTTTGGAGGCCATTCGCGCGGCTGGGCAACATGGGCGGGCGGTGAGTCGACTCACGCACGCGGAACGCCCGCACCATGTCGAGGCTACCTCGGCGGGGGCGGCGCCCTTCAAGCTGACGCTGTTGTCGCTCACGGATACCGAACAGGTGGTCGTGAAGCGCGAAGGTGGCCGCTCGGCTCAGGCGCTGCGTGCCCTCTTGCGCGCAGCACGCGACGGAGTCGTGCTGCTCTTCGGCAGCGAAGTGCTCTACGAGAACGACGCCTGGCGCAAGCTCAGGGGAGTGGCCGGCACGCCCGGTTCACTATTCGAAGAGGTGGTCGAAGGGCGCTCGCTTGGTGCTCGCCTGGCCGAGCTCGCACACGCCGACGAGGGGCAGATCGTCGACGTGCGACTTGGCGAGGGCACCGCGCATGAGGTCTTGGCAGAGTTGACCGCGGTCAGCGTCGACTACGAAGGGCGGGAGTGCGTGCTGGTGACGGCGCGTGACCTCACCGCTCGCCGCCGCCTCGAAGCGCAGGTGGCGCGTAGCGAGCGCTTGGCGTCGCTCGGCATGCTGGTGGCGGGCGTCGCCCACGAAATCAACAACCCGCTGACCTACGCGCTCGGCAACTTGGAGAGCCTCCATGCTCGCCTCTCCGGGCCGGCGGGGCAGCTTGGGCAGGACGACGCCGAGGAGGCGCTGCGCGACGCCATCGACGGTTGCAATCGCATCGCCACCATCATTCGCGATCTTCGCTCTTTTTACCGCGCCGATGACCAAGACGTTGCCGTCCTCGACCCCAATCAGGTGGTGCGCGACGCCGTGCGCATGGTCGCCCCCAAGTGCGTGTCGGTGGCGCGCATCATGATGGACTTGGGGCAGGTGCGCAGCGTGCTCGGCAGCTCGACCTGTCTGGTCCAAGTCCTGATTAACCTGATCGTCAACGCGATCGACGCGATGCCGGAGCGCGACCCGGAGCAAAACGTGGTGCGCGTCTCGAGCGGCAGTCGCGGTAGCGATGTTCGCATCGAGGTTGCAGACAACGGCAAAGGCATCCCGCCCGCGGAATTGTCGCGCGTCTTCGAGCCGTTCTTCTCGCGAGGGAAGGCCAGCGGAACTGGGCTCGGTCTCACCATTAGTCGCAATCTCGTCGAACAAATGAACGGTTGGATCGACGTCGACTCCCGGGTCGGCGTTGGCACGCGCTTCATCGTGCATCTCGAAGCCGCGGTGCAGGGCAGCGTCGCGCGTTCCAGCGCTCCGCCGCCTGTCTCGGCCGCGGTGGTCGCCGATATCCGAATCTTGGTGGTCGACGACGAGCCGCTCGTTGCGCGCTCCGTCGGTCGCTTGTTGGCAAGCGCGGGCGAGGTCATTTGTGTTCACTCCGTGGCGAGCGCGCTCGACGTGCTCGCGCTGCGCAGTGATATCGACGTCATCATCTCCGACTGGGTCATGCCGGACGGTGGCGCGCAGACCCTACTCAAGCAGCTTCGCGGACGCGGACTCAGCGGTGTGCCGATCGTCGTGATGACCGGCCTCGGGCAGATTGGTCGCCAGGACCTTCTCGATGGGCCCTGCGTGCGCAAGCCGGTTTCCCAGGAAGCCTTGTTTCGTGCCCTTGCCGAAGCACTCCAAATGCGCGGCCGCGACAGCATGGTTGTGCGCACCGATGTGCGTGAAAGCGCTGAGTTTCCCAAAGTCGAACCGGCGGAGAAGAGCCAGCCTGGCGTGGTCGGACGGCGTTAGCGGGTTCCGCTCGGCGCGCGCAATTGGCGAGTGAGTTGCCGTCGCTCAGACTGGCAAATGGCGCCGTCGTTGTATTCAATCCCGCGCTGACCGCGGCGACTGGCGCTTTCGTGAACTCCGGCTATGTTGCCCGCGCCATGCTGCTGCGGGTTGTGTCTTGGATCGGCGGTGCCACCTTCGCGTTCGGCTGTGCCGTGCAGCCGCCGCCGCCCACTCAGCCGAGCCCGCTGCTAGGTCAGCTCATGCCGCCGTTCGAGTCGCAGACAGTGAGCGGCAACCCGGTCATCTCTGGCGGCTACCAAGGGCATACGGTGGTCGTGAGCTTCGTCGCCTCCAAGTGCGAGCCCTGTGAGCGCGCGCTCTCGGCGGCCAATGCCGTCTATTCGGATGAACGGGAACTCGTCGTGGTGGGCGTATTCCGGCGCGACGGAGCTGAGGGCGTCATCTCTACTGCTGCGCGCCTGGCGCTTCATTTCCCGGTCGTCGTCGACAAGGACGGTAGCATGACCCGCCAGTTTCAAGTCGAGTCCGTGCCCAGCACATTCGTCGTCGACGGCCGTGGTCGCGTGCGCTGGGTCGGCGGCGCCGATCTCACCGAAGACGCGCTGGCACGTGCGGTCGCCTCGGCGAGGTAGAGGTTCCCACGGGGGACGCCGCGCCTTTTAGCGCTCGCCGAAGTACGCAGCTTGCTGGAATCGGAGGCCGTCCAAGACCTGGTCCACACGCTGCTCGGAGAGAGTTCCGATGCGCGCCCCAAGCAGCGCTTTCGGGACCGACGAGACTTGCGACACCACCAAGACACTCTGCTTTGGTAAGTTCCCCTCTCCGGGCTCGAGCAGCACGTTGCCGGGCTCGTTCACGCGCTTCAGGTTCGACGTCAGGGCACACACGATCACGGTGTGCACGCGAGAGCGATTGAAGACATCGTCCTGAATCACGACGTGCGGGTGTGCGTAGCCTGCTAGCGACGCCTGCGATGGCTCGGCTTCGATCCAGAAGATGTCGCCCCGCCGAATGGGTTGGGTCACGCTCTGCTCCTATCGCTTTTTGCCGCACCGCGAGGAAGTCAGCGCTTCGGAGGATGGCACGGCTTCGCCCAGAGTCCGCCAGATTTTTGCGCGCAGCGGGAACTTGTCGTCGACGTCGCTGTCGGTCTGACGATGAGCATGGATTTCGCCGACCTCGCGCAAGCGTGCACGACAAGTGAAGCATTCGAAGCTGGTGCGCTCGAGCTCCTGGGCCGGCGGGTGGGCTTCGATGCCGCGTTCTTCATGGTCAAAGATTGCGAGCGGGCCCCGACGATCCTCGGCCTCGACGCGGCGACGGCCGAGCGAGCGGCTCTGCAAGGCGCCGCGTACGCGGACGAGTTATTGCCGGTGAAGCGGGCAGCCCTGGCGGCGCGCGGCGTGGCGGTCGATACGGACGTCTGCGGCGTCTCGCACGTGCGAAAGACGCGCTACTTTCGCGAGATTGCGAGCAATGTCGCGGGCGATCATACGCTCGTGGCGTTCGTTCCCTGGGCTGGCCGCATCATGGCTTCGGTGATGCTTGGGAGAGCGGGTCGCGGCTTCTCTTCCGCCGAAGTAGGGTTCATGGAGCGCTTGCTGCCGACGTTGGGGGTGGCGCGGGCCGCGTTCGGTGTTCCCTGGGTGGCTGGGCCTCTGAGCAGCCCGCCGCGCACGCTGCTGGAGCGACTGGGCTCTGGTGGCGCGTCGCGCGTGTTGGCCTCGGTTCGCACGCCGAGCGGCGAGTTGACAGTTCGAGACCGAGTCGGTTTTCGTGAAATGGTAGCCCGCAACGCGGGTTCGGAGTTGGTTTGGAGCCGCGTCTCACTGACGGACTCGCGAAGATCGGGGTGGCCCTACACGGACTTGTTGCACTTGGCGCCCGCCCTCGCGAAGAGTCGGCGTCGTGCGCTGTTCATCGGCAGCGGCGGCGCCGTGAGTGTGCGGCAGTTTGCGGCGGTGTACCCGGGGATGGCGATCGACGTCGTGGAGCGCGAGCGAGCGGTCATCGAGTTGGCTCGCGAGTGGTTCGATTTTGCGGCAATTCCCGGCGTTACCGTGCACATTGCTGAAGGGGCAGCCTTCGTTGCCAATGCCGAAAAGTCGTCCTGGGATGTTGTCGTGGTCGATGCCTATGACGCCTCTTCGTTCGCGGCAGAGTTCTCACGGCGCGGCTTCCTGTTGGCGCTGCGCGAGGCCCTTCGCCCCGGTGGTGCGGTCGCTTGCAACATCATCGGTACGCTCGCGGAGCGCGGCGAGGTGGCGGAGTTTGTACGCTCCGCCCGGGGCGTCTTCGACAGCGTGCGTGTGGTTCCAGTGGTCGCGTTGGACGAGCGCTATGCGGTCGATGCGTTGCGCAACGTGGTCGTCGTCGCTGTGCGCGCCGACTAGTCCGCTGGTTTTTGGGACTTTGGCTGGGCGCTTGTCGCGAGCCTTGCCGCCTGCGCGATTTCACGGTTGCAACGCCGCGAAGCCATCGCTTGTGCTTCGCTGCAGAGCTCTGAGCGCTCGCGTTCAGCCCGCGGGTTTCGTGCTCGTCACGCCCGCCGGCGGACGCAACGTGACGCCATCGTCCACCGCGCCGAGGTGGCGCGCGCGTAGCGAACGAGTCGGGCCGTCCCATGCGTCGATCTCGTGCTCGCCCGACGCAAGGTCCTGAGTTTCCGGGCCTTCGATCTCCGAGGCTTGATGTGTCAGCGCCTCGACCGTGACGCGGACTTCGGCGTCACTGGCGATCCAATTGGTCGGCAAAGTGCGGATCGCGCTCACGAGCTCGTCGGCGTTCTGAAAGCGCAGCTCGGGATCGAGATTGAGCGCCCGCTCAACCAGTGCCAGCAATTCCGGCGGGCATTGCAGCATGGGCTCGACTTGGTCGAACCGCGGGAGCGCCTGGAATTCCTGCTCTGGCGGCAGTCGTCGGCCGCTCAAGAGCTCCCACAATACGGCGCCAGCCGCAAAGACGTCGCTGCGCTCGTCCGAAGCGCCAGTTTGCGCTTCTTCCGGCACGTGGAACGCGCGTTGACTGGGTTGAGCAGCGCGCGTGAAGAGTTCATGCGCTAGCCCGGCATCACTCAGCAGGGTCTCGCCGAAGCAGGCGACCCAAATGCTATCCGGGTACAGGCAGCGCTCCACCTGTTTGACGCCAAAGCGGCGCAGCTCTTCGCGTAACGCGCTGACCGCCAGTAAGGCATCGAGCGCGATGCGCAGCGCCACTTCCGGAACGACCGAGGTTTCGGCGGCTTGGAGCGCTTGCGTCAGCGATGCGACGCTCAGTCCATCCACGTACTCAGAGACCAGGTAGGCTTCTCGTCCGATGCGCGTGCTGCCGAGCAACTTCAGCAAGCGCGGGTGGGCGATGGTTGTGGCCCGCTCGAGCGGCACTGCGAGTGTCTCGAGATCGTCTGCATTTACAAGGCGCAGCGATACGGGGCGGCCCCTATCGCCGCCCTGGGCAGCGCGTCCGAGCGCGCGGGGGCCCAGACAACCATGCGACAGTTCGCGGACGAGTTCGTATTCGGTGGCTTGGGGCGTGAGACGCTGAGAAGCTGGCTCTTGGCGCACGGGCTCTTTCCTTTGCTCCGTGAGCGTTGCTACGGCAGGCCCTAACGTGGGGATAAGTCGGGCGCCCCGGATCAGCTTAGGGTGTAACGAAGCTCGCGTGGTACGCGGGATCCTCGCAGCTGAGCGCCTGGCCGGTCGCTTCGAGCGGTTCGAAGCAGTCCAGCATCACCGCGAGTTCTTCGGTGTGGCGCGTTCCGGCTGCTGCCTCATAGGCCCCTGGGTGCGGCCCATGTGGGATGCCGGCGGGATGGTGCGAGAGGCTGCCCACGCCCACGCCGCGCCGCGAGCCGAAGGCGCCGTTGGCGTAGAAGAGCACCTCGTCGACGTCCACCGACGAATGCGGATACGGGCACGGGTTGGCGTCAGGGTGAAAGTCGAGCGGCCGCGGCACGAAACTGCAAATGACGGCTCCGCCTGCCTCGAACGTGGTGTGCACAGGCGGCGGCAGATGCACTTGGCCGACGCGCGGCTGGAACGCGAGGATCGGAAACACCAGCGGATAGACGGCGCCGTCCCAGCCCACCACGTCGAGCGGAGTGTGTGGGGAGCGGAAGCCGAAGAAGCGGTCTCCACGCTTGACGACGATGTCGCGCAGCCCTTCGTCGAGTGGACCTACGAACTCCGGAACCCGGAAATCGCGATGCGAGTAGGGCGCGTCCATGCGTAACTGCCCGAGCGCATTTCGGTAGTGGCGAGGGATCCCGAGGGATGCCTTGCACTCGATCGAAAGCCAAGCTTGAGTGCTTTCGCTGTCCGGCAGGAAACGGTAAAGCGTGCCCTTCGGCAAGAGGACATAGTCGCCGCTTCGAAACGCGAGATCCCCGTACGGCGAGCGCAGAGTACCCGCGCCCTCGAGCACGAAGAACAACTCATCCGCGTCGGCGTTCACGAAATACGCGGGATCGTCGCAATTCGGACGCAAGAAGCCGACTACGATTTGACGGTTGAAGAGCAACGGCTTGCGCGCGCTGAGCGCGGGCCCCGACGTGCCAAGGAGTGAAAAGCAGCGGTAGTGGCGACGCAGCAGCCTGTCGTCGCCGCCAGGGGCCGGGACCGCGAAGCAGAGGCCAACTTCCCCTGGCGCCGCTTCGTGCGGCCGGTGTTGGTGATAGAGCATCGAAAAGGGGCCGTCGAAGCCTTCGCGCGTGACGCACTCCTCGTAGTAGAGGCCAGCGTTTCCCGCGCGGAAGGCCAGGTGTGGCTTGGCTGGGATGCGGCCAAAGCTGCGCCGGTCCAGCATTAGCGTGGCCCCGCGGCCTGTTGCTCGCGCTCGATGCTCTCGAACAACGCGCGAAAATTGCCCGCGCCAAAGCCGTCGTCCCCGCAGCGCTGGATGAGCTCGTAGAAAAACGGTCCCGCCTCCGCGCTGCCGTAGAGCCCCGCCGAATCCTTCAAGAAGATCTGCAGCAGATAGCGGCCGTGCCCGTCTCCATCGACCAGCAGACCGAGTTCACGAAGCTCCTCGAGCGGTTCGCGCAGCTGATCGAGGCCGAGGCCTTGCAGACGAGTTGCGAGGGCATCGTAGTAGGCGCCCGGAGTCGGCATGAACTCGACTCCCCGCGCGCGCAGCGTGCGCACGCTCGAAACGATATCGGCCACGGCGAGCGCGACGTGTTGCACGCCGTCGCCGCGATGTTCTTCGTGGAAGACGTTGATTTGCGAGGCCTTGAAATTAGGTCGATATGGCTCATTATTGGCGAATTTGCTGCCGCTCGCGGGGTCCCACATCACCACTGAGCGTAGGCCCGAGCCGACTTCGCGCGCCCGGCGCGCCACGTCGTCCGTATGAAATTCGACGTGCCAAAAGCGCTCGAAGCCGAGCACGTGTTCCATCCACAACAGGGCGGGAGTCATCGTCTCGAAGTTGCTGGTGATGTGGTCGAAGTGCGTGAAGCCGAGGCCATTGCCGGTTTGACGAGCGGGTAGGCTCGGCTCGAAGCCCGGATAGAGCGGGAAGTCACCCTGGCGCTCGACGAACCGAAACGTCGTGTCGCCGAAGGGAGTGGTGATCACGAATGTCTTGAAGGAGCCGTTCGGAGCGGGCGTGATCTCTATTTCATGGACCGGCGTGCCGCCGCGCGATTCGAGCAGGGTGAACGCGCGTTGAATGTCGCTCACCTCGAAGACGATGCTGCCCACGCCGTCTGGGTGCTTCTGCAAGTAGCGATAAGCGCGGCCTCCTTGCCCGACCGGAGTCGAGCACACCACTCGGCATGCGCCCGCCTCGAACAGCAGCGCGCGCTGGTGTCCTCCCTCCGAGAGCGCCGAGCCGCTGTGGCCGACCTCCACGAAATCGAGCTTTTCGGTGTAAAAGCGGCGACTGCGCTCGAGGTCGTGCACGTAGTAGTGAATGGCTTCGACGCGACGGATCCCGAGACCCTGAGCGCTCATTGCAGAAGTATACCGGCCCACATCGCGTCGTCGATGGGCGTGGGTCGACGCTCCACTTCTAGTTGGGGCATGTAGGCCGGTGTGCTCAGAGCCGGCCGCTCTTGCTACGTTGCCTCGAAATCTGGCTGCGCCTGAGGGTGCGCGGCGCGAAACGAGTCGAGCGCCTCGCACTCGCGCTCGACTCGGAGCAAAAGCGGATATCCCTCCAGATCCACATTGAAGCGGCGAGCAATGGCGAGCTGGGGCACGAGGAATAGGTCCGCGAAGCTGAGCTCGTCCCCCACCAAGTAACGCCCGGCGCTGTCATTCGCGATGCGCACCAGCGCCGTGAGGCCCGTCTCGATGAAGGAGCGCACCAACGGTTCTGGCTCGAGCCCACGCGCGCGCAGCTCTTGCTGGAGCTTCAAATTCTGGAGCGGCTGCACGCCGGAATTCACCACTTCTGCGAGTTGACGCGCGCGCGCCCGCAGCTGCGGAGTCTTCGGCAACAAGCTGGGTTCCGGCCGTGTCTCCTCCAAGTACTCGAGGATGGCCATCGATTGCGTCAGCCGAAATACTTCACCCGTGTGCGTCGTGAGCTCTAACACCGGCACTTGGCCGAGCGCGTTCTTGGCGAAAAATTCGCTACTGCGTTGCTCGCCGCCTCCGCGTAACAGATGCACGGGGACAAGCTCGTAGGCGATTGCCTTGTGAGCGAGGGCGATGCGCACTCGCCACGCGCAGCTGCTGCGAAAGTAACTGTAGAGCCTGATGCTTTCCAAGGTTCCTCCCTGAATGTCCGTGCCGGTCACTCCAAAGCGTTGCCAGTAGCGCAAGCCTCTGCGCCCGCAGCCGTCACCGTTTGCTCGATCGCGCCGAAAACGCTGTTCCCGGAAGCGTCCAACGCCTCGATGCGAATGCGGTCTCCGACGCGCATGTAGCGCGTGATGGGGGCGCCGTGCTCCAGTGTTTCGCGGGTACGCCGCTCGGCCAAGCACGAAACGCCGCGCGTCGGGTCGCGGTTCGATACCGTGCCGCTACCCAGGATGGTTCCTGCGCTGAAGGCGCGGGTGCGGGCGATGTGTGCGATCAGCTCGGCGAACGAGAAGTGCATTTCGGGGCCCGTTTCCGTGCGTCCCACGACTTCACCGTTGTAAGTCGAGATCAGCGTCAAGAATAGCTTGCCGTCATGGAAGTCGGAGCCGAGTTCGTCCGGTGTCACGGCAAAGGGTGAGAATGCCGTGGCAGGCTTGGAAGAGAAGAAACCAAACCCCTTTTTGAGTTCGTTAGGGACGAGTTCGCGGTAGGTCACGTCGTTGGCCAGCATGACTAGGCGGATGGCCTGGCTCGCCCGCTCGGCCGAGATGCCGATCGGCACATCCCCGAGGATGACGGCGACTTCGCCTTCGAAGTCGAGTCCGTAGGCTTCGTTTTCAAGCTCGAGCGGCGCCGTTGGTCCGAGTAGGACACCGGAGCCGCCCTGATAAACCAGCGGATCGGTTTCCAGCCCAGGTGGGAGCTCGGCGCCGCGCGCCTTCCGCACGAGCACGATGTGGTTCAAATACGCCGACCCATCCACCCACTCATAAGCGCGCGGCAGCGGCGCGAGCAGCGCCTCGACCTTCAGCGCTTCGCCAGGGACCGCGCCACTTTCCAGCTGTTCGCTGCGAGCGCGCAAGCGGGGCGCCGTGCGCTCCCAGTCGTCGAGGGCGGCTTGCAGGTTGGGCGCAATGTCTGCGGCGCGAGCGAAGCGCTGCTCGCGGACGACGATGAGCTCGCCGTCACGGCTGCCGTTCCCCAGCGTCGCGAGTCGCATGCCGAGAGGCTAGCGCTTCCTCGCGCGCTAGCCCAGCGTGGCGTGGCGGAAACGGCGGCGCGCGCTAGACTCGAGTATGCAGCTCCCGGCGCCCCATGTGCCGGCGCACCTTCGCCGCTACGTCGTCGAGCAAGACTACGCCGAGTACACCGCCGTTGACCAAGCGGTTTGGCGCTTCGTGCTGCTTCAGACATACTCGCGGCTTTGCGATACCGCGCATGCCGCGTATCGCGAGGGGCTCGCTAGGACGGGCATTTCGGTCGAGCGCATTCCTAGCATCGGCGAGATGAACGAGAAGCTTTCGCGTTTCGGCTGGTCGGCAGTTTGCGTGGACGGTTTCATCCCCCCGCGCGCGTTTCAGGAGTTTCAAGCGAGCGCGATTTTACCCATCGCCGCAGAGATCCGCACGCGCGAGCACCTGGTCTACACGCCGGCGCCCGACATCATTCATGAGGCGGCAGGGCACGCGCCGATCCTTCCCGATCCCGTGTTTTCCGCCTACGTGCGCCGCATGGGGGAACTCGGGCGCCGCGCATTCACGTTGCCGGAGGACGACTCGGTCTATCAGGCCATTCACTTTCTCAGCGAGATCAAGGAGAGCCCTGCTGCCAGCGCCGAGCAGGTGGCGGACGCCGAGCAGGCGCTCAGCGGAGTGTTGGGTGAACTCGGCGCGCCGAGCGAGGCGGCGCGTCTGTCTCGCCTGTATTGGTGGACGGCTGAGTACGGCCTAGTCGGTAGCGTGGACGATTACAGAATCTACGGCGCCGGGATTTTGTCGTCGCTCTGGGAGAGTCATGCGTGCCACGCGCGGAGCGTGCGAAAGCTACCGCTCCATGAGGGTTGCATCGAGGTCGGCTACGACATCACGCAACCGCAGCCGCAGCTGTTCGTGGTTTCGGACTTCGAAGCGCTGCACGAGGTTCTCGAACGCGTTGCCGACACGCTCGCGTTCAAACGCGGCGGTCCGGTCGCGCTGGCTGCCGCGCTAGCGAGTCAGGACCTCGCTAGCGTGAAAACCAGCTCTGGTGCGTGGTTGATGGGGGTGCTGGCTGAAGTGGCCCCGACGCTCGTGAAGCCCGCGTGGCTTCGCTTCAGTGAGTCGATTTCCGTCTCCTGGGACGGCGAGCTTGCGCTCGAGCTCCCCATCTTGCGCGACGTGGCGCGCGTTTTGCCCGTGGGACCGCTCGCAGACTCGAGCGAGCTCGTCGAGCTCACGCAATCGGGGCTCGAGCGCTTTCGCGACAGCGTCAGTGGGCGTCATCGTTTGAGCTTCGCGCGCGGCGTCAGCGTGGAAGGACGAGTCGAGCGCGGCCACTGGCAGCAGGGGCGCTTGCTCGCGTTGGAGTTCAGTGATGCGCGGCTCGAACGGCCTGGGCTGCCCGAGCTCGTATTCGATCGCTATCTGCTCGTGCCGGTGGGTGAGGTCGTGACGGTAGAAGCGGGCGCCGCCGATGTCGCCTATTACCCAGAAACCGACTACTCGAGCGCGCGAGTGCCTAAGCCCCGAATCGTTTCGGCGCGTGAGCAGGCCTTGAGCGACCTTTACCAGCAAGCTCGGCGTGCGCATGCCCAAGGTGTTGCCGGCGTGAGCAGTAGCTTTCCGGAAGTTCACGCGCGTCTTACCCGCGAGTTCCCCGAAGAGTGGCTGTTGCGCTGGAATCTCCTCGAAAGCCTGCTCAAGGTCGGCGTGCACAGCCCGCTCGTCGAGCGCCTGCAGACAGAGCTCGAGCGGCTCGAGCTCCACTATGCGCGCCGCGAACCTATTGCGTCGGGGCTGCGCTATCTGTCGGGTTCAGTCGCCGCGTAGTGTCGGGCGCGTTCACTGTCAGCGCGGTATCAGGCGATAGCCGACGCCGAGGGCGGTGACCAGCCGCTTTGGGCGCGCGGGGTCTTCTTCCAGCTTGTGACGCAGCTGCTTCATGTACACGCGGAGATACTGAACCTCGTCGGCATGGGCAGGTCCCCACACGTCCTGCAGGAGCTGGCGATGGGTTACCACTCGGCCGCGTTCTTGGGCCAAGAGATAGAGCAGCTTGAACTCCGTGGGGGTCAGCGCCACCTCCTCATCACCCAAGAAGACACGGCGCGCGAGCGGTTCGACCCGGAGGTCGCCGATGACGAGGTCGCGCCGTTCGGCGCGGCGAGACTCTCGACGCAACGCTGCACGCACGCGCGCCATCAGCTCACCCTCGCGAAACGGCTTAGTGACGTAGTCATTGGCGCCAGCATCGAGGGCGCGGATTTGTTGCTGCTCGTCGCTGCGAGCGGACAGCACGATGATGGGTAGCTCGTGGTCGAGCCGGATCGAGCCCGCGACGGCCACGCCGTCCATGTCTGGCAGACCGAGATCCAATAGGACGACGTCCGGCGGCTCGGCCTCGACACGGGCGATGGCCTGCGCGCCGGTTTCCGCCTCGGCGACCGCATAGCCTTGGCTGCGCAGGGCGACCTGCAGCACGCGGCGCATGACGAGCTCGTCCTCGACCAACAGCACGAGGGGACGCGGAATCACGCGCCCACCTGCTCCAAAGCATCGGGGCGGCGCGGGGAGCGCGCGACGGGCAGCGTGAACTCGACGACGGTGCCGCCGCCCGCGCGGCTACGCAGCGCAATGCGACCCCCGTGGGCGCGCACGATGGCGCGGCAGATTGTCAGCCCGAGGCCGACCCCGCCGTCGCTCTTGTCGGCTTGGGAACCGCGGTAAAACTTCTCGAACACCTTGTCCCATTCGTGTTCGGGGACACCGGGGCCACGGTCCGCGACGCGCACGCTAACGGCGCCCTCCACGGAGCGCGCCGTGATCGAAATCGCCGCGCTCGCGGGTGTGTAGCGCAGCGCGTTCTCGATCAGATTGGACAGCACTTGCTGAACCAGCGCTGGTTCGGCCGAGACGCAAGGCAGATCCGGCGCCAGATCGAGCTCGAGCTCGCGCGCCTTCAAGACCGGCTCGAGCCGATCGAGCGTGGCCCCCACGATCTCCTCGACTGACTCCGCACTCCGTCTAAGCTCGATGGTTGGCGATTCCAGGCGGGTAATCGATAGCAAATTCTGCACTAAGCGGTTCAGCCGCTCGCCCTCTCCCACGATGTTCGCGAGGAGCTCGTGGCGCGCGACAGCCTCGATCTCGTCGCGGTGCGAGAGCAATGTGGTCGCGGCCGCCACGATCGCCGCGAGCGGTGTCTTGAGGTCGTGCGACACCGCGCTAAGGAGCGAACTTCGCATGCGCTCGGTTTCCGCCTCGAGCTCGGAGCGGCGCACCGCGCTTGCCAACTTGGCCCGCTCGAGCGCCGTGGCGAGCTCGCGCGCGCAAGCGGCGAATAAGCGGCCATTTTCGGAATCCTGCTCGAATGGTTCGGCCACTTCGAGGCCCAGCGCGCCCAACACCTCGTGGATACCGCGTAGCGGGATCCAGATCGCGTAACCCGTGGTGATTGGCTCGACACAGAAAGGTTGCCCGGCCCAGACGCGCTCCGCGAGGGCTATCGTGGCCCGCCCGAGCGTTGGGGGAATCTCGAGGCTACCGTCGGCCGCGCTGAGCAGCACGTGGCCTCGGCCCGTGAACAGGCGCTCCAAGTGCCGAGTCGTGGCCGCGGCGAGCTGCTTAGGCTGATTGGCGCCGGAAAGCTCCACGTTCAACTCATAGAGGGTTCCCGACACGAACGCGCTGCGCCGCGCGATTTGCTCTTGGTGCCGCAGGCGCTGGCCCAAGCCGCTGATCACGTAAGCGACGACCAGATCGGCGACGAAGATCAACGTGCTCTTGGCGTCCGACCACGCGAAGGCAAAGCGCGGGGGAATGAAGAAGAAGTCGAAGGCGAGAATGTTCGCCAGCGTCGCCGTGAGGGAGACGGCCACGTCGAAGCTCAGCGCGACCAGCACCACCGTGAGCAGGCTAATCATGGCCTGGTCCGCCAAGGTTGCGTGGGCGGTCAGCGTCCCGGCCGCGATCAGGCCGAGGCTCATGTAGGCGAGCGCGCGCAGGTGCGTGCCGATGCGCCGCCAGCGCGCGACGTTGCTCGCGACTTGCGGGCCCCGCGCGGCGGGG
>JAEUAF010000603.1 GCA_019695485.1 Sorangium sp. | reverse complement strand
ATAGCGGAGATCTGCGCGAAGGCCCTCTTTCAGCGCGGCCGCGTGCTCGCAGGTTCAGATCAATATCCGGCTGCGCTCGCCACGTTCGACGACCTCATTCGTCGTTGCGCGGCGCTCCGCGGCGACTTTTTCGACGAGCAAGGTGCCGCCGCCAGTCTTTGGAGCGCGATCATGCAGCACGCGCTCCGCGAACCCATGTCGACCGAGAATCTAGCGCGCATGGTGGCGCACTACCAAGAGGACGGGCGCGAGGAAGTGCAGGATGCCGTAGCAGTCGCTCGGGAGGCGCTCAGCTGGGAGGGAGAGGGAGATGATTGAGGATGGCGACGGACGTAGTTGAGCCCGCGACGCGAACGTAGGAAGCTCAAGGCGATGCCCGAGCCTGTCATCTCGTTCATTTCCGGCACCGTACTGCCCAAGCTCTGGAAGCAACTTGGCAAACTGCGAGCCGAACGCAAGGAGCTCTGGGGCGGATCTCCCGTAGGGTAAGCGTTCAGTCTCCGGCGTCGCAGACGGGCGGGGCGCACTTCGCCTAACAGGGAGGCATGACCGATCGCGGAAAGCGTACCGGGCGAGCAGAGTGGAAGAAGCGGGTCGCTCGCTGGGGCGAGAGCGGGTTGAGCGCAGAAGAATTCGCAGCGGAGATCGGCGTGAATGCTGGCACGTTGCGACAATGGAAGTACGCGCTCAACCGTGAGGAGCGCGGTTCGGGGCGCCGTGCCTCAGCGTCCGGCGTGGCTGCGTTCGTTGAAGTTACGCCGGCTCCCGCTACCGGTACAGCCGAGTTCCAGCTGGTACTTGGTGCCGGGCGCCGCCTGCACATTCCGAGCAACTTCGACGACGGCGCGCTGCGACGGCTGTTGTTGCTGCTGGAGTGTCCATGATTCCGGCAGGTGTGCGGATCTTCGTGTGCACAACG
Organism: Sorangium sp.; assembly: GCA_019695485.1. Classification (GTDB taxonomy): domain Bacteria; phylum Myxococcota_A; class Polyangia; order Polyangiales; family Polyangiaceae; genus PMG-095. The sequence continues at coordinate 2,505 of JAEUAF010000603.1, read as the reverse complement.
CCAATCGACTTTCGGCAGGGCTTCGATCGCTTAGCGCAGACGGCTCGCGAGCTGCTTGGGGTGGATCCGCTTTCGGGCGGCGCGCTACTAGTGTTCACCAATCGGCGGTCGACGCGGCTGAAGGTGTTGTGGGTCGAGCGGAACGGCTTTTGCCTTTTGTACAAGCGGTTGCACCAAGCGGTGTTCGAGCTTCCTGCCGCGGGCGGAGGTTCGGCGTCCGTGCACATTGACGCTGCAGGTTTAGCCAAGCTGCTCGCTGGTGTGCCAAAGGCCGAACGCAGCAAAAAACCTCGTTCGTAAGCGCGCATCGCTTGACAGGGATCGCGAGATTTTGCATTCGTTCTTTCCGTGAGCGAAGCGGCAGCGACATCCTTCGAAGAGCGCCTGAGCGCCCTCGAGGCTGCGCACGCGCTTCGCATCGAGAAGCTCGAGCGCGAGCGGGACGAGTACAAGAAGCTCGTCGTCATTTTGCAGGAGCAGGTCGAACGCTTGAAGCGGGGCCTATTGGGGCAAAAGGCCGAGCGCCTGCCTGCGAATGACGCGCAGCTCTCGCTCGCCATCTTGAATCTCGCGATGGGTAGCGAAGCGACGACGGCTCAGCCTGATGCGGAAGAGGAGCCCGAATCCGAGCAAACGATCGACGAGCACACGCGCCGAAAGCCGTCCAGGAACGCCTTGGCGCGGGAGTTGCCCCGTGTACCAATCGAGATCTTGCCTCCAGAGGTTCAGCGCGAAGGTCTGGACGCTTTCGACCTCGTTGGCACCGAGACTCGCGAGGTTTTGGAGCGTCGCTCTGCATCGAGCGTGGTCGTCCAGCTCATCTACAAGAAGTTCGTGCGCAAGCGTCGCGAGCGCAACGCTCCGACCGAAGTGTTCGCCTCCCCGGCGGTCGAGATGCCCATCGAGCGCGGCGTGGCCGGTCCCGGCATGCTCGCCGACACCATTGTGCGCCGCTGGCAAGACCATCAACCGCTGACACGCCTCGAAGACATCTATCGACGTGAATGCATGGGAATCGCGAAGTCGACAATGTGCTCGTGGCACGAGCAGCTCGCCGAGCTCGTCAAGCCGCTGGTCGACGCGATGTTCGAGGATGCGTACCGCGAGCCATACCTGTGCGTGGACGCCACCGGAGTGCTCGTGCAGGCCAAGGAGAAGTGTCGCACGGGTCACTTCTGGGTGCTGGTCGCGCCAGAAAAACACGTGCTGTACCGCTACTCCAGGCACCACGACAGTACCGCGGTGGACGCGCTGTTGGCTGGCTACAGCGGCTATCTCGTCGCCGACGCGCACGCCGTCTACGATCACCTCTACCGTGGCGGGGATGTGATCGAGGTCGCATGTTGGGCGCACTGCCGACGCTACTATTTTAAAGCGCTCGCTTCAGATCCCGGGCGAGCCAAGGTGGCGTTGTCGCATATCGCCGCGTTGTTCCGCATCGAACGGGCCATCGCGGACGCGCCGCGAAAGAAGAAAGAGCAAGTCCGGCGCGCGAAAGCACGTCCCATCGTCGACAAATTTTTCGAGTGGTGCGACGCCGAAGCGCTTCACGTCCTGGACGAAACCCCGATCCAGGCCGGAATCACCTACGCGCGGAACCAGCGCGTCGCGCTCCGCCGCTTCCTCGATGACGGTCGCCTCCCCCTGCACAACAACATCAGCGAGTTGAATCTCCGCCGCGAAGTTTTGGGGCGCCACAACTGGCTTTTCGTCGGCAATGACGATGGCGCCAAGACCAACACCATCTTCGTCTCGCTGCTCGCCAGCGCGCGCCTGCACGGCATCGAGCCCGTCGGCTATCTCAGAGACTTGCTCATCCTGATTCGCGGCTGGCCCCCCGGGCGCATGCTCGAACTCGCCCCCGCCTATTGGAAGAAGACTCTCGAGCAGCCCGAAGCTCAGCAAAAGCTGCTCGCCAACGTCTTCCGTCGCGTTGTGCTTTCGTCGCCGGCCTGATCCACGCATCGCCAGCCATTGCTACTCCGCTCACGCGAGCTCGTCACTGACGCGGCAGACTGAACGGATACGCTTCGGCGATTCCAAAGTCGTTGCCTTCCGCCTTCTCCCAATCGATGAGCTTGACGGTATCGGTGGCTTTCCCCGCCTCGACCTTCACCGGCACGCCGTAGCGGAGCAGGCTGTAAACGGCCTTGTTGTTGTCGTACAGGCTCCGGTTCGCGTTGTCCGCCTCGACGCGCAGCAGATAGATGGCGCGGCTCGTCTGCTCGGCGGAGTAGCCGGCTTTCTTCAGGTGCGCGGACAGCAATGGCTCGTCGATGTTGCTGTTGCCGAGGCGATCTGACCAGTCTCCGAGATACCGATAGCCGAGCTCGTCGCGGAAGAGCGCGATGACGCGGTTCTGCGTGACGCGCTCGCGCTGACCGATGCCGGTCACGGCTGTCCCTCCCCAAGTGCGCTCATACCAAGCGGATCCTTCCGGTCAACAGTTCTTGCATCATACCTTGCTTGAGGGCGCGGGTCTTGTCACGGCGTTGCTCGAGGGTC
>JAEUAF010000376.1 GCA_019695485.1 Sorangium sp. | reverse complement strand
AGTGCTGGAGCGAATGGTTTCGCCGAACTGCGCAAACCCAACGCAGGCGCGTCGCCCGCCGCACCGGCAGTGGAGCCGGTAACGAGCGAGGCGCCTACCGCACCTGCGGTTGTGACTCGAGTGAGTGCACCTACCGCGACCGGAGCGTCGGACTCCGGCGAACCGGGTTCCGACACGCTCAAGGAGAAGCCATGAATCACGCTCCCGCCTCCGCGGCTGTTCTACGAGGCACTCCCCTTGGCCGTCGTCATCGGCGAGAGCTCGCGGGTGCGCGTCGGCGCGCGCCGGTGGCGATTCCCTTCGCCTCATTCCGGGCGGCTGACTACTCCGCGTCGGCGCTCGCGCTGGCCCACGAACTCTACGCCGGTTTGGCTTTCGGCGAGCACACCGCGATTGCGCTCTTTGCGCAGCTTTCGATTGGGCTCACCGTCAGCAGGGCGCCCTTCGAGCTCACACTGGCAGCGACGCAAGCGAGCAGCGACGAGACGCGGCACGCGGAATACTGCGCTGAGATGGCGGCGCTCTGCGGGCCGCGACCAAGCTTCGCCTCCGCCGAGGAAATCGCGAAGAGTCTGTCTGATCCGTTCAGCCTCGAGGCGTTGGATCTCTCGATGCTAAAGTATGCGGCGGTCAGTGAAACGCTCGCCGTGGCGCTGCTCTCCGCATGTCGAAAACGCGCGACCGACCCCGTGGCGCGGGCACTCTTGAACACGCTAGTGGCCGACGAAGTGCACCACGCGCGGCTCGGCTGGTACTACGCGGCGTACCGGGCGCCCAACTGGTCGCTCGCCGAGCGTCAGCGCTTGGCCGACGCCATGGCGGAGGTCGTGGTCGGCCTCGAAGCGGAGTTCTATTGGGGGCGCGACGCAGCGCCCGGCAGTGAGCTCGATGCGCGCGCTCTCGGCGTCCTCGACACCGAAACCCAACGCCGGATCGTAGGCGAGGTGATGGTTCAGGAGATCTTGCCGGGCCTCGACGCGCTCGGCTTCAATTGCTCCAGGGCGTGGGAGCTGCGACCCGAGTGCGCCTGAGGCTGTGCGCCTTCCAACGACGCGGCAGCGCGCGTGCGGGGCACTGCTGTGAACGGAGGACCGCACTCGGTGTGAACTGGTTTAACCACTGCCCAGGAGGGGTCCGGGCTGCCAGGCGCTAAGTAGCTGAAATACAATGACTCGGGCCCTGCCGAGCGGCTGGCCTGGTGCTTGCTTCAGCTTGCGGCGAGGTGCTCCCGATGCTCGTGCTCGTCGCTTGGCTCGCTGTGCTGGTCACCACGCTTTGGACGCTCGCGGGGCTAGCGGCCGTTTGGATTGTGTCGCGTCGGCGCGTTCTCCTCCATGCGCAGCCCTCGCCTGTCAGTGTGCTCAAGCCGCTCTCTGGGGTCGACGCTGAACTCGAACAGAACCTCGCGACGTTCTTCGCTCAGGATCACCCAGCCTTCGAGCTCGTGTTTGGTGTCGTCGATGCTCGTGACCCTGCGCTCGCGCTGGTGCAGCGACTGGCTCATCAGCATCCGCACGTGCCGTGTCGAATCATCGTACACGCCGGGCAAGGCGCCCTAAATCCGAAGATCGACAATCTGAGCGGACTCTTGCCGAGCGCTCGCCACGATCTCGTGCTGCTGAGCGACAGCAATGTGCGCGCACCGCGGCACTACGTTCGCGAGCTCGCCAGTTTGTATGACCAAGAGCGGCCCGGCTTGGTCACGAACTTGTTCGTCGGTGGTCGAGAGAACTCGTTTGGCGGCGCGCTCGACTCGGTGGCGCTCGCGGGATTCTGTGCGGCGGGGGTTGCTTTGCCCACGCTGCTCGGCGACGCGCTGCTGATCGGCAAATCTGCGCTATTTTCGCGGAGTGAGCTTGATACACTCGGCGGTCTCGGTCGACTCTCGGACGTGTTGGCCGAGGATTTCGTGTTGGGGAAGACGTTCGCCCACGCGGGGCGAGCGGTGCGCGTGGCTCCGACGGTACTCACCAATGTGACGCGCGGGGCAACTTTGCGCGCCGCGCTCGCGCGCCAGTTACGCTGGTCCATGTTGAGATTTCGTTTGCGTCCGTTGGCGGCGCTGCTCGAGCCGTTGACGAGTCCGCTCGTCATGTTGCCGCTCGCCTGGCAGCTGTTCGGTCCTTGGGCGCTCGCCTGGGGTTACCTACTGCTCGCGTTGCGCGACATCGGCGGCTGGCTGGTGCTAGGGGGGCCGCGTCGGCTCTGGATTCCGTTTGCGCTGAGCCCCCTGCGCGATCTGTTCGCGCTCGGGGTTTGGTGCGTGGCCCCGCTCAAACACCACGTTTCTTGGCGCGGCAGGCGTTTCCGGCTCGGAGCCGGCACGTTGCTCTATTCGGAGCCACGGCGCGCTCGTTCCGGCCCCACTGCGGGCTCCGGCGCGCACGTTGTAGGTGCCAGGTAGGTCTAAGCGCGCCGCGCGCGCCGGCTCTCGGCGTTGAGCCGCGTCCGTGGGAGGCGCACCTACGAAGCCGCCCGGGTTTCGGCTAATCCCAGTGCGCAAAGTGGCCGTTGCCTCTCCCGGACCGTTTTTCCCTGCGTTCATCGCGCCGGGAAGGCATTTTTTAAGGAACTCGGGAGCCGCAAATGGGACTTCGCGCAGAGAGTTGCGTCGTCACGAGCGCAAATTCGTTGGATACGGGTCGTGAACTCGCGACGCGTTTGCTGGAGCAGCAGCAGGCGTTGCCCGCGCTGGTCGTGACCTACCTCACGGTGAATCACGACCAGCCTCGCGTGCTTGCCGGCTTGCGAGAAGTCTTGGGTTCGAGCGTGGAGGTGGTTGGCTGCTCGACACAAGGTCTCGTCGGGGCAGGCACCGTGCGTGAGGACGGTTATGCCGCGGGCGCGATGGCACTCTGGGGATCCGGATTGCGGGTGGCACATTCGGCCGTCGAGGACATCGCCGTGCACTCGGAGGACAAAGGCGCAGAGCTCGGTCGGCGACTCCGCACCGAGCTTGGAACTCCACCCAAGGTCGTGGTGCTGCACTACGACGCGCTATGCGGTGTGGATCCGGAACGCTTCATCGACGGCCTGTTCCGCGAGGTGGAATGTCCCATCGTCGGTGGTGCGGCGGCCCACTCCTTCAACTACCAAGGCCTGCAAGTGACTTATCAGTACATCGACGATCGCGTGCTCACGCGGGCGGCGACCGCCTTCGCGCTCGCAGGCGAGGTTCATGTGGAGATTGCTGGCTGCCACGGCTGCTCGCCGGTCGGCGTCGAGCTCACTGTCACCCGCGCCGAAGCGAATGTCATGTTCGAACTCGACGGGCGGCCTGCAGTCGAGGTGTGGACCGAGATTTGCGGCGACGTGGGTAAGATTTCAAACCAATCCGCAGCCCTCGCGATCGGCGTCCCCGTAGACGGAGTCGTGGGTCACGACTACTTCGTGCGCGCGGCCTACGCCCTCGACCCCAAGAGCGGTGGCGTCGCGCTCGGTCCCGCGATTGCGGAGGGCACTCGGATCATGCTGCATCACCGCACGATCGAAGATGTCATGAGCGGGGCGTTCCGCATGGGCAGAGAACTTCGCGCGCGCTTTGCAACACAGCCCCGAGCCGTGCTCGGTTTCGAGTGTGGTGCGCGCACAGGTCCGTTCCTGGGACCGGACGCGACGCTCCGTGAGAATGTGGAACTGCAGCGCGTGTTCGGTGACGGCGTGGCCTGGCTCGGGATGATGCCTTGGGGCGAAATCTTCCCCGTGGCTGGGCGCCCGAGCTTTCACAACTACTCTTATCCACTGCTGGTTCTCGGCGAATAGGCGGAAGATGGCGAACGCCGCCGAGCTGCTGCGAGCGAAGGCGATGCTCTTGATCCGTCGCGAACGCGAGGTTCACGAGTATCGGCAGGAACGCACCCGCATCCAGGCCTGGCTGAGAGTCTTCCACTGGGTCTCCTTGAACATGGGCGCGCCGGATACGAGCTCTCTCTTGGAAGAGTGGGTACGTTCCATGGTCGGCGAGCTCTCCTTTCAAGTTGCCGCCGTCTACGACTGTGACGAGGCGTCACCGCACATGCGGTTGCTGGCTGGCCTGAGTCACAGGCCGTTGCCCCCCGAGGCCAGCGCGCCGGGCGAGGCCAGACAATATCTGAATCAAAACGCGAGCGGGATCTACGGCCAGTCAAGTCCACCAGAGCTCAGCGCGCTCGCCGAGAATCTCAACCTCGGCCAGTTTTACTATCTGGCCTTGCCGATGCGCGGCAAAAATCTCCTGTTCCTCGCCGGCTTTGCGCTTCACGGCGAACGCCTGCACTCCACTAGCCCCCAGGACTTCTCGCATTTCGTTCTGCTCGGCTCTCACCTGGCGGCCATTCTCGACAACGCGGTCTTGCTCGCTGAACTCGATCGAGAAAAGTCGGAGCTGCAAGCTTCCAATCACCAGCTCGACATCAACGTGGCGCGCCTGCGCGAGGCACAGCAGGAGCTCGTGGAGTCAGGTAGGCGACTCGCGGAGGCGTCACGCCGAGCCGGCATGGCCGACATCGCTACCGGCGTCCTCCACAACGTGGGCAACGCCCTGAATAGCGTCAACGTCTCGGCGGAGGTAATCACCGAACGTCTGCGCGGCCTCAAGGTGCAGTCGGTCGCAAAGCTCGGCAGCCTACTGCAGCAAAACGCCGGCAACCCGAGCGGCTTTCTCCGCGGCGATGCTGGCGCGCGCGTTCCGGCTTACGTGCTCGAACTCGCCAAGCACCTCGTGGACGAGCGCGACGCGCTGCTGAAAGAGGCGTCCATGCTCGAAGGGCACGTCGAGCACATCAAGTCGATCGTCAGCCGCCAACAGGCCTACGCGACGAACGTGGATATGTCGCAATCGTGCGTGGTCTCAGAATTGGTGGATGACGCGCTCTCCCTCAGTGAGCACGCATTGTCGCGTCACGGCATTCAGATTGTGCGCGACTACGCCGCCGTGCCCGCGCTACGCGTCGATCGCCACAAGGTCCTGCAAATCTTGCTGAACTTGGTGAAGAACGCCAAGGACGCCCTGCTCGAGTCGGAACAGCCCTTGAAACGCCTGATCGCAAGCGTGACGCAGACGGACACGGGGCGCGTACGCATCTCCATTCAAGACAATGGCATCGGGTTCGCGCCCGGTGAGGCAGACAAGCTGTTTCGCTTCGGCTTTACCACCAAGAAGGAAGGTCATGGCTTCGGGCTACATACGTGCGCCATTTCGGCGGCCGAGCTCGGCGGGTCCGTGACCGCGAGCAGCAAAGGCCCTCAGCAAGGTGCAAGCTTCGTCCTGGAGCTGCCGCTCGGCGCGAGCCAGCGCGTGGCGTAGCGCGGATCAGCCCGCCGGCGCTGGTAGAGGCGAGCAGGGCGCCTCGAAGCGCGCTCTGCTTCAGCCAGCGCGCCGCAAGGACGCGGGGCCTTGACCCGCGTCGAGTAAGGCGCTGGCCGCTTCCGCAGGCACCGGCTTGCTGAGCAAGTAGCCCTGAATGCGGTCGCACTCGGTCGACGTGGTGTCGCAGCGCAAGTCCTTCAGCGCGTCGAGCTGTGCTTCGGTTTCCACGCCCTCCGCGACGACGGTCAGGCCGAGCGAATGTGCCATCGCCACCACAGCGCCCACGATGGCGCGGTCACGCGCGCTCGACACGATATCCCGCACGAAGAAGCGGTCGATCTTCAGCACGCTGATCGGCATTTCCCGGAGGCGCATCAACGACGAATAGCCGGCGCCAAAGTCATCGATCGCCAAGCGCACGCCCATTTGATGCAGCCGGTTCAGCACGTCCGCCGAGAGCTCGGGATCGCGCATCGCGGCGCTTTCGGTAAGCTCGATCTCGAGTGCGCGAGGGTCGAGCTCCGCCTCGCTGAGCGCCGTGGTCACGAGCTCCAGGAAACCCGGCGCTTGAATCTCGCGAACGGATGCATTGACTGCCACGCACAGCCCCGTGTTGCCTTGGCGTCGCCACGCGGCCGCCTGTCGACAGGCGACCTTCAAGACCCAGGCCCCGATGGGTACGATGAGCCCCGACTTCTCCGCGGCCGGAATGAATTTGATGGGGGGCACCAAGCCGAGCTCGGGGTGCTGCCAACGCACCAGCGCCTCCATGGCGCAAATCTGGCCGCTGCGCGCGTCGTAGAGCGGCTGATAGTGCACGCGGAACTCCTCAGCCTCCAAGGCGCGAAGCAGCTGCTCGCGCAACACCAGCTTTTCGCGGGAGCTTTCCAGCATCGCGTGTGAATAGTAGCGGTAAGTCGCGCGCCCGGACTCTTTAGCCTCGTACATGGCCACATCGGCGCTCTTGACCAGGCCTTCTCCGTCGTTGCAATCCGTCGGGAAGATGGCGATACCGATGCTGGTTGAGACGTGAACGAGGCTGCCAGCAACTTCGAAGGGCGCTTCACAGGCTTTCGTTACGCGCTCGGCGATGATGGCCGCTTCCTCGGCTTCGGAGATGTCCTCGAGCAAGATGCAGAATTCGTCCCCGCCCATGCGCGCCACCGTGTCGGTTACGCGGATGCACGAGCGTAGCCGCTCGCAGAACGCTTGCAGAAGTTGATCGCCCGCGGGATGCCCGTAGCTGTCGTTGACGTCCTTGAAATGATCCAGATCGATCAACATCAGCGCGACGAGCGAGCTGTGTCGCTGCGCGCGCGCGAGTGCAGCCAGCGTGCGCTCGCGTAGCAGTCCTCGATTCGGGATTCCGGTCAGCGGGTCGTGCGTCGCGAGCTTGCGGAGTTCTCGCTCTGCGTGCGCCCGTAGCTCGATTTGCTCGGAGAGCTCGCGGTTCGTGCGTTCGAGAGCCAAGGTGCGGTTCTGGACGGCGAGTTCCAGGTCCTCGAAGCGCTGCTCGGCCTCCAATGCCAACAGCCATTTGCGCGTCAACGCGTGCGCAGCCTGCAGCACCTCAATCGAATCGAAGGGCTTTCGGATGACGAGCAAGCTGCTCCGATAGCCGAGCGTGCGCACGATGTCGTGCCAGTTGTGGTCGGAATACGCGGTACAGATCACGATCTGCAGCCGAGGGTCGACCTGCCAGAGTCGTGGGATGGTCTCGATACCGCTGATGCCCGGAGGCATGCGCATGTCGACGAAGGCGAGGCTAAATGGGCGGCCTTCCGCGTTCGCGGCTTTGACGAGCTCGACCGCTTGCTCGCCTTGGTAGGCGGCGCTGATCTCGAACGCCGCGGGCGTGGAGATGGGTTCCGCGAGCGAGGCCGGCTCGCCACCGAATAGCTCGGCCTCGAGCGCATCGAGTTTCTTCGTGCGCTCCTCCGGAAGCAGCAGGATCTTTCTGAAATCGTCGTGGATCGCGCTGTTGTCGTCGACGACCAGAATGCGCAGTGCTGGCTGAGAACAGGGATTCGTCACAGTACTGGAGCTGATCAGCGGCCGGCTTCCGGCGAACTGAAGATGGGGCCGCTTCGCGCTCGCGTTGGCGGTGGTCGCCTTGACCGAAGTGGTTGGGCGTCGTACCCTGGCGCGTTCGGACGAGGTTGCCCCACATGTGGCAGCTCCGATAAGTTCCGCGTCAAATCGCGCAAAGCGAGCGGTGCGTGTCGTATGCGCCTCGATTCGAGTACCAAACCCGCCTGGCGGGTATCGGCAGGGGCGTCGGGACACTCGACCGCGTGTCTTCCGCGAAGCGGCAGGGCTGCCTCGCGGAGCGCGTTCGGCGTCCAGGCGCACGGCACAACCCGCGTTCGCTCAGGAGAAACCATGGAACAACCCGAAACCTCAGGCGCGATTCACTCAATCGCGATGCTGGGAAATTTTCTGCCGCGTCGCTGCGGGATCGCCACCTTCACGACGGACCTCAGCGAGGCCGTCGCCGCCGAATTTCCCAACGTGGATTGCTTCGTGCTGGCCATGAACGACAGCGGGCGGCGCCACGTCTATCCCGAACGGGTTCGCTTCGAGATTGCGGAGGGCGATCTGGCCTCTTACCGGCGTGCCGCTGACTTTCTGAACGTCAACGCCGTCGACGTGGTGTGTGTGCAGCACGAATACGGAATTTTCGGCGGCCGCGCCGGTGCGCACGTGCTCAGTCTCTTGCGCGAGCTGCGCATGCCGGTGGTCACCACGCTGCATACGGTGCTGCCAGAGCCGAGTCCTGCGCACCGCGACGTGATGAACGAATTGACCGAGATCTCCGAGCGTGTCGTGGTGATGAGCGCCCACGGCGCCGAGATGCTCGAGCGCGTGCACCGCGTGCCGGCACGCAAGATCGACCTGATCCCGCACGGTATCCCGCGTACGCCCGCCGCTCGTCGCAGCAAATACCAGCTCGGCGTCGAGGGGAAATCGGTGATTTTGACCTTTGGGCTGCTGTCGCCCGACAAGGGTATCGAACACGTGATCGACGCGCTGCCCGCCATCGTGGAGCGTTTTCCCGGCGCCCTCTATATCGTGCTCGGCGCGACGCACCCGCACGTCAAAGAGCAGCACGGTGAGACCTATCGCCTCTCGCTGGAGAGCCGCGCCCAGCGCCTAGGTGTCGATGCGAACATCATCTTTCACGATCGATTCGTGAGTCAGAGTGAGCTCACCGAGTTTCTGGCCGCAGCCGACATCTACGTGACCCCGTATCTCAAGGCCGAGCAAGTCACCTCGGGGACGCTCGCCTATGCCGTGGGCGCGGGCAAGGCGGTGATATCGACGCCGTACTCGTACGCGCGTGAGGTGCTCGCCGACGAGCGTGGCGTGATCGTGCCGTGGCGAGACCCCGCCGCCATCGCGCGCGAAGTCATCGCGCTCTTTTCGGACGATGAAAAGCGCATGGCGATGGGGGCGCGAGCGGCGGCCTATGGTAGCAACATGGTTTGGCCGAACGTGGCACGGAGCTACCACGATAGCTTCACTCGCGCGCGGGCCGCCCACGCGGAACGACGCCGCTCTGTATTCCAGGCCAAGACACTCGCCAAGCGGCCGCTGGAGTTGCCAGCGCTCAACCTCGACCACGTTCGCACACTGACCGACAGCACCGGGATGCTGCAGCACGCGCTGTTCAGCATTCCTCGCTATCAAGACGGGTATTGCGTCGACGACAACGCGCGGGCGCTGCTGCTGACGGCCTCGTTGGAAGAGTTGAAGACCGAGGAGCACGCCAGCGTGCGCGAGCTCGCGTCTCGCTACTTGGCCTTCGTGAGCCACGCCTTCGACGAGTCGAGCGGGCGCTTTCGCAACTTCATGAGCTACAGTCGAGTCTGGGTCGACGGTGTCGGCTCGGAGGACAGCCATGGGCGCGCGGTTTGGGCGCTTGGAGCCGTCATCGGTCGTTCGCGCGATCCCGGCAAACAGAGCCTGTCGGGCGTGCTGTTCCAGCGGGCGCTGCACGTCACCACCGAGTTTTCTAGCCCACGCGCCTGGGCTTTTTGTTTGCTGGGGATCAGCGAATACCTGCGCGCCTTCCAGGGTGACAGCAACGTGCAGTCGCTGCGAAAGACGCTGGCCGAGCGGCTTTTGGACCTTTTTCAGCGCACTAGCAGCGCCGATTGGCCCTGGTTCGAAGAAATCGCCACCTACGACAATGCGCGTCTGCCGCAGGCGCTGCTGACCTCCGGCGACGCGATGAAGCGCACCGACATGACCACGGCGGCCTTGCGCTCGCTCGAGTGGTTGGTAGAGGTGCAATCGCTCAGAGAGGGCGACTTTGCCCCGATCGGGTCAGACGGATTCTATTCGCGCGGGGGCGTCAAGGCGGACTTCGACCAGCAACCGCTGGATGCGTGCGCCATGGTTTCGGCGTGCTTGGAGGCGCGCCGCGTGACTGGTGACGAGCGCTGGATGCAGCACGCGCAGCGCGCATTCGCTTGGTTCCTCGGGCAAAATCACCTGCAGCGCGCGCTCTACGATGCCTCGACCGGCGGCTGTCGCGACGGACTGCACGCCGACCGCGTCAACGAAAACCAGGGCGCAGAATCGACGCTTTCGTTTCTGCTCGCATTGCTGGAGATGCAAAATCTCGGACTTTTGCCGGCGCTACGCTTGGTAGCCCAGAAGGCGTAGTGGATGACCGCTCGAACCAAACGGGAAGGCATCCTGACGCCGCGCAGGTGCCCACGGGTCATCGACGTAGCAGCGCGCAGCGGCGGCGCGTGACCGGTTAGCGCACGGGGCCTGGTCGCGCTGGGGGGCGCACCCTTCGGGTCGAGATTCGTTCGGGTTTGTTCGGGATCCGGCGTTTTTTGCGCGAGAACCGTCTCGAAAGGCAAGAACCGGGGCGAACGTGTGCTATAGTCAGCTTCCCAGCGCGTACCGCCGTGACGCTTGTCGTCGAGGGTGCTCGCGCATTTCACCGGCCGCGGTGTTTCGGACGTTCGAAGCGTGTGATCCGCCACGAGGATAACTCGCTCCATCCGTCTTGCCCTTCGCCACCACGGCGTTTTTCTCAGAGGTCTCCATGGCGTCAGCGACCAACGACAGCGGTTCCCCTTCTCTCTTCAATCACACCACACGTAAAGACTGGGGCGTCGGGGTGCTCGCCTGGGAGGACGGCGGGAAGCGCGGCTACTTGTTCGAGGACGGCGAGGAGCGAACCATGGCGAGCGGCTTTCATCAGCTGATGCGCCGGGTGGAGCAGCCCAATCCCGAACAGAAGGCGGCTTACGACCGGCTACGCGGCCTCCTCGCCGCGCGCGAAAATGCGAAGAGCTCCAGCCCGCGCCCGCACGGCCCGAGTTTTCTGGACCAGCTCAGCAAGCTGCACGAAACGTATCCGACCGGACTGGTCGATCCCAAGTGGCTCACGGAAGTGCGCGGTGAGGGCGTGGAGAAGCGTACCCCCCGCCATCGTGACGCAGCCATCCGCGAGGTCGAAGAGGTGCTCTCTGCGAGCGCGCTCGACGCTCTGATTTCGAACCAGCGCTACACGCAGGTTTGGGAGCTCGTCGTCGCCACGCTCAGCCACACCGATCTGGTGCCGACCGCTCAGTTGAAGAAGCCGAAAGCGGTGGACGCCGAGCACATGCGCGTGCTCGCGCTCGCCGTGCGTGAATTGCTTCACGGCAAGACGCCGTTCGAGCAGCGCTTCGATCGCTTTCTGAGTGCTTTGGCGAGCGTGATTGGTGAATCGGTGCGTTGGGAGATGGCGACCGCGCTGATTTCCCTGGCGCAGCCCACCGAGCACATCTGTGTTCACCCGACCGTCTTCCGCCATCAGCTCAAGGCGACGGGCTCGCGTGGTACGGCGCCTGCGCGGCCCACCAGCGTCGCCTACGCCCGCATGCTGGGCGTCGCGCGCCTCGTCGCCAAGAAGCTCGGCGAACAAGGCCAGGTTCCGCGCGACCTTCTGGACGTTCACGATTTCATGCGCGTGACGTTCGGGCCGCCCCCCAAGGTACGCCCGCCAGCCAAGCTGCCGAAGCGCGAGGCCGAGCCCGTCGTCGAAGAGACGACTGACGAGAGCGAAGAAGAATAGGCGAGCGGTCCAATGCGGAGGCAACGCTCTCGAGTGCATCGACCGTCACTCGAGAGCTGAGCCGCAGGCGCACGGCCGTCGCGCGCTCACGCAAGAAATGCGCGCCGGCCTACGCTGTTGGTTTGGCGCGACGCGCGATAGGCCCGATTTTAGGGCGGGGGAACAGGGCAAAGCTCACAGGTGGCGTCACGACGCCGAGCTGGCACATCGCTTGCGTTTTGGGGAGGCAAGCCGCTGAGCTTGCCTCACATGAACGCCCCGAACGGATCTCGTCCGAAGAACCCCAAGCATCCAGAGCGCCTATGCTGGGGCTGCGATCTGAGGTGCTCTGCTCAGAACCTCTCGTGTAGTTCGGAGCGAACGCCGCATCCGATGGAGGGCTTCGGTAGCGATTGGTACGAGTGGGCAGAGGAGCGCATGACTGCCACCCATGACCCGAACCAGAGCACGAGCGATTCGCCAGAGCTAAGAGCCGCCGTGCTGGCCGCGCTCCACAAAGTGGAGGATCCGGAGCTCGGCATCGACGTGGTCGAACTCGGCCTCGTCTACGCGCTCGACGTGATCGGCAACGACGTGCGCGTCAAGCTCAGCATGACGACTCCTGCGTGCCCGGTCGGCGAACATCTGCTCGTCGAAGCGACACTTCGCATCGAGGCGGTCGCGGGCGTGAGATCCGCAGACGTTCAGCTGGTCTGGGAACCCGCTTGGACCCCCGAGCGCATGACCGACAAAGCGCGGGCGGCGCTCGGCTGGGGCTGAAAGTGTCGCCGAGGGTACTGCATCGATGACAGCGTCCCTGGCCCGCTGCCTTGCACGCACGCGGTGACCTACGCTATCAATCCGGGGGTGGCGCAACGGAGTGTTAGCGGCATAGGGCAGGTTGCGGCGTTACTCGGTGCGTTGAGCGCGGCCTGCTCGAGTCAGACACATTCGACGCCAGGTTCGGACGCCGGCGCGGCGCTCCCGATGGGCACCGTTTCGTGCGCGACCGATCCCCGTGTGGATGCATTTCGAGCAGGCCTCACGAAGCGAGGCCTGGCAGCTGCGCTATCCTTCGAGATTCTAGGCGCCGAGCCGTCCCCACCCGCCAAGGGTAATACGACCTTGACGCTTGCCATCTCAGACACGGCGGGGCTCCCGTTCGAGGGACATCTCGAGGTGACCGCGAAGATGCCCGACCACGGTCACCCGAGTCCCGTCGTCCCCGTCGTGAACTTCGACCCCGACCAAGCGCAATACTCGATCTCCCCCCTCGATTTTTTCATGGCAGGCGTGTGGCAAGTGACACTATCGGCTGCCACGGACTCGTCCGCTGGTGACGCTCCGGTCGATAGTTGCTCCTTCTATTTTTGCATCGAGGGCTGAGTCTGTGGCGGCGAAACTTGGCTTTACTGGGCGGGTGTCGCGGCTGCCCGGCGCATTGGCCTGGCTTCTTTGCATCGGCTGCGGCTCGGAACAGCAATCCGGCCACCAGGTGTCGCGCGCCCAGTTGATGGATCCAGCGACTTGCGCGGGGTGCCACGCGCAACACTACCGCGAGTGGTCAGGCAGCATGCACGCCTACGCCACGGAAGATCCCCTGTTCTTGGCGATGAACCGGCGCGCGCAGCGTGAAGCGTCGCTCGGTCCGTTCTGTATCAACTGCCACGCGCCGATGGCCGTTCGCGACGGCGCCAGCAACGACGGTCTCAACTTGG